>CAYLJQ010000744.1:0-3661 GCA_964383955.1 uncultured Heliomicrobium sp.
TGCCAAATTGCGGGTCTCGTGAGGATCGCGTTTCAGATCAAACAATTCTTCGGTGTTGAAATCCGGCCAGTAAATGTATTTCACATCGCGCCGCACCAGAGCTTCAGAGGAAGGAATGAAATCTATATTTCTTATGGTCGCGTGTTCATAGAAAAATTCCTGCCGCCAAGCAGGCTTCTTTGCCGACAAATAAAGTGGAGCAAAGTTTTGTCCCTGCATTCGGTTAGGAGCTGAAACCCCCGCAGCAGCCAAAATCGTCGGTGCCAAATCCACATTCAAGACAAAATCATCATTCGTCGTTCCGCGCTTGGCTTTGGGCATTCGCGGGTCGCGCACAATCAGCGGCACGCGAATGGATTCTTCGTACGGATACCATTTATCCGCCAAGCCATGTTCGCCGTGAAAGTAGCCATTGTCCGTTGTGAAAATCACCAGCGTGTTGTCGTCCAAGCCTTGCGCTTTCAGTTCCGCCAGCACATTGCCAACAACAGAATCCACCTCAGTCGCCAACCGGTAATACGATTTCATGTATTCCTGATACTTTTCCGGCGTATCAAACCGCCAGTGCCAGCGATTGCGGCCTTCATTTTTTTCGTTGGCGATAAACGGCGGCAAGCGTTTGAAAAACTCATCGCCCGCAGTTTTCGGCGTGGGAATCGTGACGTTCTGATAAAGCGATTCGCTTTGCGGCTGATACAAATACTGTTTCGGATTCTGGTCTTCGGCGTGCGTGGCAAAGAACGCCAACGTCAGCACAAAGGGTTTGTCCGCCGGGCGCGTCCGCAAAAACTCCAGCGCATCATTTTCGTTTTTCTGCGTCACGTGAATTGTTGAGCCATCGGCTTGTTTGAGGAAATGAGTTCCGGCGTATGACCGCCCGAAATCAAACTGCTCCGCGGGAAATTTGCCGTTGTGCCATTTGCCAACGTGGCCGACGTAATAGCCATTGGCGCGCAACAATCCCGGAAACGTTTCGCTCCACGGAGTTTTGAACATTTCGAACGCCGGATTGCCGTGACGCGACATCCATTGACCAGTGAACAGCGTCGCCCGGCTGACTCCGCAAATCGAAGTCGTCACCTGTGCGCGAGTAAACCGCATGCCTTCGCCCGCCAGCCGATCAAGGTTTGGAGTTTTGACGATCGGATTCCCGGCAACTCCCAAGGTATCGTGCCGCCAGTCATCGGCGTAAAGAATCAAAATATTGGGTTTTGTTTTTGGCTGAGCCACTGCCGTTAGGATTAGGAAAAGGCTCAAACAAAACATCAAGAACAAGCGGAGTGATCCCAGCGTGGCAGGTCTTTTTTTCATGGCTTCAACTGTTCAGGCAAGCGGAGAAACGGCAACCACCGCATCTTTTTCATGAGTTAGCTTCACCGGATTGCACAACGTTCGCCCAAAATCATCAAAACGAACATTCATCACATCGCCATCATTTAGCCGGACTCCTGCGCCAAAGCTGAACGCGTCGGCTCCGAAAAAATGAACGTGCAGATCGCCTGGTCGCCGATGCCCTTCAAACTTGAAGTGATGATGTTCGATGTTGCTTAGGCTGTGACACATTTCAGCGTCGCCGGTTTTGATTTCGTGGGACCAAACCGTCTGGCCATCGCGTTCGATGGAAACGGTGCCGGGCACGGATTGGAATTCGTGGTCAATTGCCAGTTCCGGTCCGATGGCGCAACACCGCAGCTTCGATCCGGCCAGGTACAGATAATTGTGTTTTTCGAATTGGTGATCGGAAAACTCATTGCCAACAGCAAAACCAATGCGGTATGGCTTTCCGTCTGGTCCAATCAGATAAATCCCTGCGACTTCCGGCTCTTCGCCACCGTCTTCCGCATACGAAGGCACTAGCAAAGGTTCGCCGTGCGCGCGCAATACCGTGCCGCAGCCTTTATAAAACCACTCCGGCGCGACGCCGATTTGTCCGTCTGCTGGCCGTCCACCTTCCAATCCCCACTGAAACATTTTCATGCTATCGGTCAGGTTGTCGCTTTTGGCGTGCATGGCGTTGCGATTTTTGGCGCTGGCCGTATGCGTCAATCCAGTTCCTGTTACCAGACAGCGCGCAGGCTCTTCGGGATGATCTGCCGCAGGCAAAATCCGCCAAGCGGACGTTCCCGCATACACCTGATCGTAATCCAGCGATTCATTGCTCAGATACTGCTGAACCAGTTCCGTCAGCTTCTTTCCCGTGCTGATCGCTTCATTCGCCATTTCGTATACGGAAGCAAATTTAGACAGCAACCGAATGTTGGGCTCATCAACCAAGCCCACTTTGCGGATGCTTCCCTGCTGCAACTGAATCAATCGTGTCGTCATTGTTGTCTCACTTTTCAAAAAGGTGTTTCTCCCACGAAGGCACACGAAGATTCACAAAGAAAACAAACCGGCTTGGCTTCTCTTCGTGTTTCTTTCGTGTGCTTTCGTGGATGTTCATGTTATTGCCGCGCTTTCCAATTGGGATGGTCAACGTGCGCTTCCTCCAAATGCGCGATGGCTTGTCGAACAATGTCAGGATTCGTGTCGGCGACGTTGTTCGCTTCGCCGAGGTCTTTGGATAAATCGAAAAGCTGAACCTTGCCCGTCAGCATCGGCTCGCGAACGGCTTTCCACTTACCGAAGCGGACAGATTGCCGTCCGCCCTGTTCATAAAACTCGAAGTAAATGTATTTGTGCGCAGCCTGTTCGCCTTTATTTCCTGTCAACGGCAGCACGGCGATGGAATCCAGTCCCGGCGGAATCGGCTGATTCGTCAGTTCGCAAAAGGTCGCCATCATATCGCCGAAATAGCCGATGTGATTGCTGGTTGTTCCAGCTTTAATCCGCCCCGGCCAGCGAGCGATAAACGGAACGCGAACGCCGCCTTCGTAAAGCGCGCGCTTCATGCCGCGCAAAGGCCCGGCAGGCTTGAACAATTCGGGATGATGTTTGCCTTCGTTATGCGGGCCGTTGTCCGAAGCGAAGACAACCAGCGTGTTGCGCTCAAGCCCTTTTGCTTTCAGCCAAGCCATCATCTTGCCGACTTGCGTGTCCAGATGCGTAATCATTGCCGCCTGACCTTTGTCCTGATTCGCCCAGGGTTTGTCCTTGTAAATGCCGTAATCGGGAACTTCCTGGCCGTCGCCTGATCCGCGTGCCGCTTCATTATTGGCGTGCGGCAAGGTCGAAGCGAAATACAGGAAGAACGGTTTTGACCGGTTTTGTTCCAGCCAGGTCATTGCGCGGTTGAAAATCACATCCGGCGCGTAATCCACCTTCTCTTTCGCCCAGCCACTGCCAACGTCCTTGTTTTCTTCTGCGGGAATGTTACGAAGCGGAAACCGTTCGGAGTTGTGAATCAGGAAGGTTGGGTAATAGTTGTGCGCGTGCGTTTGGTTGAGAAAGCCGAAAAACTCATCAAAGCCTTTTTTGTTCGGATGCCCTTCAGAACCGATTTCGCCCAGCCCCCATTTGCCAAACAGCGCCGTTTGATAGCCAGCAGTTTTGAAAACCTCGGCAATCGTGCGTTCGTCTTTCGGCAAAGTCTGCGCAGCCATGTTTTCCCGTCCCGCATTGCCGCGAATGCTGACGTGGCCCATATGCTTCCCAGTCATCAGCACGGCCCGTGAAGGCGCGCAAACCGTCGAGCCCGCATAAAACTGCGTAAAGCGCATAC
>CAYLJQ010000745.1:0-3656 GCA_964383955.1 uncultured Heliomicrobium sp.
GTCGGGATCGTTCAGGTTGGCGTGGTTTAGAAAGTTAAAGGCTTCGCTGACGAATTCCAGCGACGTGTCCGCGCTCAGCTCAATGCGTTTTGTCAGCGACAGGTGATGAACGTGCGCGCCGGGATCGCGCAGTTGCGGATGTGTTCGCGGGCCGTCCCCCAAGGTGAAATCATCCGGCTGGGCAAAGGCCGCTGGGTTGAACCATTGCTCCGACGTTTGCGTTTCGACGTCGGGATCAACGTCCGGCACAACGTTGACGCGCAAATTGCTAACAACACCTCCCGTTCGGTTGAACAAGGGGCGCAAGATCAAAGGCTGGCCGCCGCGCCAACTGGTCAATCCGCTCAGGCTCCAACCGCCGAGCGTGCGCGCGGCGAACGCGTTTTCAGCCAGAAACTTTTTGCCTTTGCCAAACGGCAATTCGAACGTGTAACTGGCCGAAACCGAATGCGTAACGTCTCCTGTCGAAAGCGACCATTCCAGGTCGCGATTGT
This sequence comes from uncultured Heliomicrobium sp., assembly GCA_964383955.1. GTDB lineage: Bacteria > Acidobacteriota > Blastocatellia > RBC074 > RBC074 > RBC074. Next base: position 495 of record CAYLJQ010000745.1, read on the forward strand.
CCGGGTCTTGCGGAATGCCGGAAGAATAATTGTCCAGCACTTTGGCCAGCCGATAACTGAAGCGGCCAAATAATCCGGCGGTCAACCGCTGATCTATCGTCGCCGACATCGAATGCCCTTTTAAATCTCCCAGCGGATAAATTCCGCCCATATCGAAGCTGCGGTATTGCGGAAACGGACGCAACGAATTGCGAAAGGCTTCGTCGTAAAGCTGATCACGATATTTCAGATTTTCCGACGGAACCAGATTCAACTTCGCAAACCCGTCCACCAGTTGATGCGTGCCGCGCCAGCCTGTGTAAGCCAGGTTCACCGCCAAAGCCCGCGGCAATTCGCGTTGCAAACTGAACGTCCATTGCTGATTGGTTGGCAGCAAACCCGAACGATCAATGTAATCGGGTTCGATGCCATTGACGGCTGCCGGATCAAGAAACGGCGGCAGCGGAAAGTTCGCCGGCATTCCATCGCGCAACAGAAACGCCGGTTGCAACTGATCGTTCGGCGAAACAAACACCGGCGTCGCGTTGAAACCTTGCGTGCCGAAATGCCGCCCGTACAACGGATAATCTTCGTAACTTAAACTGTAACTGCCGCGAACCACAGTGTTGCGGTCGTTCCACGGGTTAATGCTGAAACTGACGTACGGCTCTACGCGAGCCGTCACGGGCTGCAAGCCCCTGCTGATTCCATCGCGTCCGGCAAAAATCAACGCGCCGGGTTTGCCGTTGGCCGGATTGATGTGATCCAGCGAAATGGTGGATTGCCGGTCGTATTTTTCGATGCGCGGCGAAGCCATTTCAAAACTTAAACTGCCGTACAAGCTCAACCCCGGCCGCACACGCCATTGATCGCTGAACGTGCTGTCGAACGTGGTTTTGCTGTAATACGATGGATGAACATTGATCCCTTCTTCGGCGCGCGCAACCATTCCCAGCAGATAGCTGGCAAAGGCGCTGCCGGTGTTGGCTACGCCGGGCAATCCCGTTGTCGAATTGTTGAAAGAAAACAAACCCGAAGGAAAAGACGGGCTAAGCGAATTGACGTAGCTGCGCCGAGCGAGCGCCGACATTTGAACGGTGTGAGCTTTGCGGTTGATCGAAACGGCGACCGAACCGTTGTAATTGTAGCTGCGATCCCGAAATACCGCCGTCGAAGGCCCCATCGAAAGATACCCATTGCCAAACGTGAAGCGCGGAAAATAGCCGGAAAAAAGCCCCTTCAAGCCCAATTGCTGCGGGTAATCCTGCGCCGCGTCCTGTTCCAGCGAAGTCGTTGCGCCATAAGCCGCCGCAGCGCGAAACGTCCAGACTGTGCGCGGCGAAGCGGTAAACACGTCTTGTAAACTTAGGCCGCCGTTTTCGTAACTGTAACTTGGCGCGCCAGCGTTGGCTGGACCGGGATAATACTCCGGCGATTTGCGAAGCCCGCGTGACAAATTGAAGTTAAACCCAAGCTGCTGTTTTTCGGTCAACCGATGATCCAGCTTGGCAATCGTTCCGTCGGCGCGGTTTTCAAACGGCGAATTCACCCAGTAATTGTTTTGCAAAAACGGCCCGACGTTGATGTTTGACCGCGGGTACAGCGCAAGAGCGGTTTTGGCAATCGGTTCCAGCCGATTGGCCGGAATGATGTTGTTCGGAAACTGATCGCGCAGGTATTGCAGGTTTGTCGCCGAAATCGGCTGCGTCGCATCGTACGCCGGATTTGGCCGCGTGGTCAGCGGATCGTAAACCGGAATCGGCTGTCCGGCGCTATCCACCAAGTCGGAAAAATCGCCCGACCGTTGTTTGTCCGTGGCCAGGGTGAAAAGCGCGCTTTGAGCAATGCGTTCGCGCGTGGCTTCAAAGTTCACGGAAAAGAACGTTCGCCCGCGCCCGTCAAAAAGCTTTGGCAGCCAAACCGGTCCGCTGACGCTGAATCCGTACTGGTTTCGTCGCAGCAAGGATTTTGTTCCGCCACGTTGGCGAACTTCGTGCGGAACAGCGTCGAACAAATCGTTGCGCAGATTTTCGTAAATGCGCCCGCTGAGCTTGTTCTGCTTTCCGGTGGATTTGGCTTTGCCCGACGCGCCGCTGATCGGATTCATCATCACGCGAAACTCGTTGAGCGCTTTTTGCAACTCAGTGGGTTGCGGTGGCCTTGCCGCAGGCGTCGGCGTGGGAGAAGGTTTTGGCGACGGACTCGGCGCAACCGAATTCTGGCCGTGAACCGATGTCACGCCAACCAGCGCAAACGCCAAAACAGAAAGTAGAAGTGATGCGATCACGAAGCGTGCTGAATTCCGATAAAAGCTAGCCAATTTCATTTTCGATAAACTAGTTCGTAAATTGATTGTTAAACCACAGCGCGAACTCTGCGCACTGATGACGACAAAATTGAGCGATGAAATTTTGCCCTATGATCTGACTCTTGTCACCATCACAGCCGGAAGCTTATTCTTCACCGCGATCAACGCACTTCAAATTCATTCAATTTCCATGGAGCAAGTTATGCATATCAACCGGCGGCGGATTGCCGTTTTGTTTTGTTTTGTTCTGACACTTTCCAATCTGATGTTGCCTGCGGCAGCCCAACAACGGCGTCGCCCGGCAAATGCGCCGAAGAAAGTCCGTCTGGTGGTCGGCATTGTCATTGATCAGTTTCGCGCCGATTACCTGAACCGGTTCAGCGACCAATTTGGCGAAGGCGGCTTCAAGCGCTTGCTGGATGGCGGAGCAGTTTTCACAAACGCCAACTACATTCATACGCCAACTTACACCGCGTGCGGCCACGCGACGTTTATGACTGGGGCGGCACCGGCAATGAGTGGAATTATCGGCAATGAATGGTACGACCGCACGGCTGGCCGCCGCATCACCAGCGTCAATGATGACCGAACTAAATTGCTGGGCGGTAGAGAAGGCGCCAGCGGTATGTCGCCTCACCGTTTGCTGGCTTCCACCATCGGCGACGAAATGAAATTTGCCACTGCCCGTCAGGCAAAAGTCGTCGGCATTTCATACAAAGACCGCTCAGCGATCTTGCCCGCAGGCAAACGCCCTGACGCCGCTTTTTGGTTCGACACTTCAACGGGAAATTTTGTTTCCAGCACCTTTTATTTCAATGATCTGCCCGATTGGGTAAAAGCATTTAATCGCGACAATCACTGCTTCGGTTACTTCG
>CAYLJQ010000746.1:0-3639 GCA_964383955.1 uncultured Heliomicrobium sp.
CCTGACGAATGTAGCTGAAGTGCGGCGCCCACCGAGCATTTTGATTCACAGCCAGTTTGCGGTTTTGCGTTTCCGCCAGCGCAACTAATCGCCGACCAATTGCCAAATCAGTAACAAACGGCTTTTGACTCAAGACGTGTTTTCCGGCCAGCAAAGCTGCTTCGATGATCTCCACGCGATCCGACGGATGCGTCGTCACGTCCACGACTTCGACTTCTTTCAGCGCCAGCAAGTCTCGGTAATCCGTAAAGACTTTCGCATCCGGATAAAACTCATCGCGCCGGGCAATGGCTTTGTGTTCGTTGCGGTCGCAAAGCGCCGTGATGTGATAGCCCGCGTGGCGATAGGCATTCAGGTGTTGCGCCGAAATGCCTCCGCAACCGATCAAACCAATCGCCGGGCGGTAGTGCTTCGACTCTGGTGGTTTGTATGGCAAATTCGGCGCGGCGATTTGTTTCGCCTCGGCGATTTTGCTCAACCCGTAATCGTCAGCCAAAGTTTCAGGCATATCTGGTACGCGATGCCTCCGGCTCGCGGTCTTGGGAATTTGCGCCTTTCGTTTTACTGGATCAATTGCCGAATCCGCACGCTGGAAGCGATGCGTACCCGGGCTCAGCCAATCAAAGTGACGGTCCGCTTTTCGCGCGCGCTGATGACAGCCGTATCCACAATCTGCTGTCCCAGACGGCTGGTTGCCAGCGACAACGGCCCAGTGACAGCTTCGCCGGTTTCCAGGCAATGAATCATGTAGTTGACGACGTTATCGTAGGGCGGTTGCAGCACATCAACCGGAATGTCTTCGCCTGCTGGATTGGCCTTGGTTTGCAGCCGCACAGTCAGTTCGTAATCGTAACTGCCGATGGTTCCCGCCGTGCCGACGATGGTGAAGCCGCATTTCGGTTGCGTCTGATGCGTCCACGGATCGGTGAACGTTCCCCAACGAGTTTCCATTTTCGACAACCCGCAATCGTATCGAGCGACTGTCACGCTGTGTTCGTCCACTTCCAGGTTGGCGTTTTGGTCAACGGTCGTCGTAATTTCCAGGGGAGCTTTGTTGTCGTGAAACCAACTGCCGAGCGTTGCGCCGTAGCCAAGATAATCCCGCAAAGAGCCGCCACCGCTCGACTCCTTGTACCACCAGCTTTCGGGTTTCTGGCGCGCGACTTCTTCGGCGCTGACTTCGATTTTGTCGGCAGTGTGGAACAACGGGCCGCGATTGCCGCCGTAATAATGCACTTCGATGACTTCACCGATGCGGCCTTCGTCAACCAGGCGCCTGGCCGTGCGGTGAGATTCGCACCAAAACAACGGCCAGTTGATGAACAGTGTTTTGCCTGTGGCTTCGACGGCGCGAATCATCCGGTCGGCTTCGGCCAGCGAAGCCGCCATCGGTTTTTCCATCAGAATGTGGACGCCAAACGGAGCGACGTTTTCGACGTATTTCGCGTGACCGGCTGTCGCTGGACACAAAATCACCAAATCCGGTTTTGTCCGTTCCAGACATTCGCGGGAATTGGTGAACTGGCGCTCAGCGGCAATGTTGAAGTTGCTGGCGGCGGCCTGCATTCGCTCTGGTTGCTGGTCGCAAATGCCGACGATTTCTGCGCGCGGATGGTTGAATGCCATTCTGAGCAGATCGCCCATGTGCATGTGGTCGAAATTGATTCCGGCAATTTTCCAGTTAGTCATCGTTGTTTGGTTTAGCGCGACAAAAATCATTGGCCATTAGGCATTGATCATTGTCCATTAAACGACAGGTAGGCAGGTTTTCTTTACCCGCCCAATAATGGTTAATGCGTAATGGGCAATGGGTAATTTTCTGCTGCCGATGATTGTTCGTGAAAGAGCGGCAAACTTATTGCCTGAAGTCGCCAAATGCAACCGGCAATTTCATTTGTTATGATCGCCCCAGAGGATTTCAATGACGACAAAAGTGATCAATGTAATTGGCGGTGGATTGGCTGGTTCTGAAGCCGCCTGGCAAGCAGCGCGGCGCGGCGTCAAGGTTCGATTGTTTGAAATGCGCCCGACACAATCAACAGGCGCGCATCAAACGGGCAACCTGGCGGAACTGGTATGCAGCAATTCGCTGAAGTCAGAAGAATTCGGTTCGGCTTCGCGATTGTTGAAAGACGAATTACGCGCTGGCGGATCGCTGCTGGTCGAACTGGCGCGCGAAACTTCGGTTCCGGCAGGAGGCGCACTGGCCGTGGATCGTGAAAAGTTTTCCGCGCTGGTTACGGAACGGCTCAGCAACCATTCGAACATAGAGCTTCGTCGCGAAGAAGTGAGCGAAATTAACCCGGAAGAAATTACGGTAATTGCCGCCGGGCCGCTGGCTTCATCGCCGCTTGTTTCGGCGATTGGCAAGTTGACCGGCGAACAAGACCTTTATTTTTTCGATGCCATTTCGCCGATTGTGGACGGCGAAACCATCAATTACGACATCGCGTTCAAAGCTGCGCGGTACGGCAAAGGCGGCGACGATTACGTCAATTGCCCGATGTCGAAAGAAGAATACCTGCGATTTTACGAAGCGCTTTCCACAGCCGAAACCGTAAAGCCACACGCAGGCATGGAACACGAAGAGAAGTTCTTTGAAGGTTGTTTGCCGATTGAAGAACTGGCGCGGCGCGGCATTGACACTCTGCGGTTCGGTCCCATGAAGCCTGTCGGTTTGCCCGATCCGCGCACGGGCCGCGAAGCCTATGCCTGTGTGCAATTGCGGCTGGAAAATCTGATGGCTGATGCATACAACATCGTCGGCTTTCAGTGCCACATCAAATACGGTGAGCAAAAACGCGTGCTGCAACTGATTCCCGGACTTGAAAATGCCGAATTCATCCGCTTTGGCCAGATGCACCGCAACACGTACATTTGTTCGCCGCGCCTGCTGAAAGAAACCTTGCAAATGCGCCAGCATCCAAACGTTCTGTTTGCCGGACAGATATCCGGCATCGAAGGTTACACGGAAGCAATTGGGACGGGAATGATTGCCGGAATGAATGCCGCGCGGTTGGCTTTGGGACAGGAAGCTTCCGCGCCGCCGCGATTATCGGCAGTCGGCTCACTGGCGTTTTATCTGGCCAACGCCGACGCCAAAAACTTTCAGCCGGCAAACACGACATTCGCGCTGTTGCCGCCGCTGGAACCGGAAATCAGAAAAACCGCCAAACGCAAACCGGATCGGCACCGCATCCAGGTCGAACGAGGGTTGAAGGCATTCAATGACTGGCTGGTAGAAATTGGCGAAGCAAGCCAAGCTTTTCACGCATGAAAATCAAAAGGCAAAGTAACTCAGCCCCAAAGGGGCGAACTGTGGAAGCCCAGTGCGGCGCACTGGGTAATGGACGGAGAAATCTGCAAGCTCCAACGGAGCGTAATAACAAGGCAGATTATGCCGCCCCTTCAGGGCTTGAGACATTGCCAATTCCTTCCTCAGCGCTTTGCGCTGAGCTATCGCATTTCGCTCCTTTGGAGCTGAGCAGGCAAAAGGCAAAAGGCAAAAAGCAAAAGTTTGTAGGAATGGTTTCGCTGGCTGTATTTCTGTTTGGGCTGTTCATCGTTATCCCGATTGTTCAGGGCCAAAGCGGCCGTCCCGGGCAAGACCCGAAAAAACAAAAGCCCGAAATTGTTCCC
>CAYLJQ010000747.1:0-3619 GCA_964383955.1 uncultured Heliomicrobium sp.
GGCTCTACCGGAATTACTCTTCACAGTTGCCCCTCGACGTATTGAACGTGTTTCGATACGTGACGTTTCGCACGGCTTATGCGGCAATCACCTCGTTGGTGTTAAGTCTGGCTTTCGGGCCGATGGTGATTCGCAAGCTGCGCGAGTTCAAATTTGGGCAGGAAATTCGTGAAGAAGGCCCGGCTTCGCATCAGGCGAAACGCGGCACGCCGACAATGGGCGGCGTGATGATCATCGGGTCCGTGATGATTTCGACGTTGCTCTGGGCAAATTTGCGAAACTGGCAAGTCTGGATTGCGATGGTCGGAATGGTGGGATGCGCGGCAGTTGGCTTCGCCGACGATTACATCAAGATCGCCAAAAAGCGCAGCCTGGGGTTGACCGGACGCCAAAAACTGGTTGGGCAATTGATTGTTGGGTTGCTGGTTGGCGGATTGCTCTTTGCATTTACCGAATATTCGTCGCTATTGAGCGTGCCGTTTTTCAAACGCTTTCAACCTGATCTTCATATCTGGGGATACATGGGGTTCATCATCTTCGTGATTATCGGGTGGTCGAACGCCGTGAATTTGACTGACGGGCTGGATGGATTGGCAATCAGCGTAACGACGGTTGCCGCTTCTACTTTGACCGCGTTCACATACGTTACAGGGCACAAGGCATTCGCAGAATATCTGGGGCTGGTGCATACGGAAGGCGTGTGGGAAGTAACGATTCTTGGCGGCGCATTGATCGGGGCCAGTCTTGGGTTTTTGTGGTTCAACGCTCCCCAGGCCGAAGTTTTCATGGGCGACGTTGGCAGTCTGGGAATCGGTGGCGCGCTTTGCACGATGAGCATTCTGATCAAACAGGAACTGGTGTTGCCGATTTTAGGCGGCGTGTTTTTGATCGAAGCTCTGTCGGTCATCATCCAGGTCGGTTCATTCAAGCTTCGCGGCAAGCGCGTTTTCAAAATGGCTCCGCTGCATCACCACTTTGAACTTGCCGGATGGAAAGAGCCGAAGATCGTGTTTCGATTTTTGATTGCGGCGGTTTTGTTTGCTCTGTTGAGCCTTTCGACGTTGAAGCTGCGCTGAGTCAGTACCGCGGCGGTAGTAAGCGGGTGGTCGTTTGTAATGGAAGTAGCCGGTAAAAACATTCTGGTTGTCGGGTTGGCGCGCAGCGGCGTGGCAGCGGCGGAGTTTTTGGCTGCGCGCGGCGCTTGCGTAACCGTCAATGACGCCAAGCCGGAAAGCGAATTGAAAGAAGCGGCGGCGCTACGAAAAAAGGGAATTGAAGTTGTCGGCGGGTCTCATCCGCAAGCGTTGTTTGAAAAGTCCGACTTGATTGTTGTCAGTCCTGGCGTGCCGCTGGCGCTGGAACCGTTCAAACTGGCCAGAGCCGCAGAAGTTCCGATCATCGGCGAGGTCGAATTGGCTGCGCGATTTTTGCGCGGGAAACTGGTTGGCATTACGGGTTCAAACGGCAAAACGACCACGACGACTTTAGTTGGCGAACTATTGAAAGACGCCGGATTGTTTACGCAAGTCGGCGGCAACATCGGAACGGCGCTGATTTCGCTGGTCGAAACTTCGCGCGATGACGGTTTTACTGTTGTCGAACTAAGCAGTTTTCAACTGGAAGCCGTCGAACAATTGCATGTCAATGTCGCTTTGTTGCTGAACATCACGCCGGATCATCTGGACCGGTACGATTCAATGGAAGATTACGCGGCGGCCAAAGCGAACATTTTCCGCAATCAAACCGCGGAAGATGTCGCCGTTCTGAACGCTGACAATGATTGGGCAATGCGTGAAGGCGCAAAGTCCGCTGCCCGGCGAGTTTGCTTTAGCCGGTTGAAAGAGCTGGAAGAAGGAATCTTTCTGCGTGGCCATGAAATTATCGAGCGCTCAAAATCAGGCGAGCGGGTGTTGGTGACGCGCGCTGACATTCAACTGCCTGGCGATCACAACGTCGAAAACGTGATGGCTGCATTGGCTGCCGGACTGGCTTGCGGCGCTGCTTGCGATGCTTCTGAGGATTCGATGCGGCAAACGGTTCGCAACTTCAAAGGCGTCGAGCACCGCTTGGAATTCGTGGCTGAAATCAATGGCGTGAAGTTTTACAACGATTCGAAGGCAACGAACGTAGACGCGGCGATCAAGTGTCTGGAAGCGTTCACCGATGGCGTGATCGTCATTTTGGGCGGCAAAGACAAAGGCGGCGATTATGCTCCTCTCGCACCGCTCGTCCGCGAGCGGTGCGAACACGTAATTTTGATTGGAGCAGCAGCGGACAAGATTGGGGCTGCACTGGAAGAAACCAAACCGCTTCACCGGGCGGCGACAATGCCCGAAGCGGTTGAACTTGGGTTACGGCTTGGCCAACCAGGCGGCATTGTGCTCCTGGCTCCGGCTTGCGCCAGTTTCGATATGTTCGATAACTACGAACATCGCGGCAAAGTTTTCAAAGAAGCAGTAAGGAGTTTGATTGGCGATTAGTTGTTCGTGGCTAAGTAAACGATACCAGCCACCAATAACCAATCACCGATTACTGAAGTATGACCAAACACATTCGCCAAAACTTGCTGAGTCCATTCGAGGAGTTGCGCTGGGATTTGTGGCTGGCTGCGATCACCATCGGCTTGGTCATTTTTGGCGTGGTGATGGTGTACAGCGCTTCTTCGGCGGCTAAAAATCCGAATCGTTTTTTGTTTAGCCAGATTGCCTGGGCGCTGATGGGGATGGTGGCTTTGGTGGTGTTGCAACGGGTGGATTATCACCGTTATGCAAATCCAGCTTTTGTGTATGGTTTTTTGGGCTTCTGCGTGCTGTTGCTGCTTGTGGTCTTTTTATTTCCCAGGGTCAACGGCGCGCATCGCTGGATTGTGTTTCGCCCGCTGGGCGTTTCCGGCCAGCCGTCAGAATTGGCCAAGATCGCGTTGATCATTTTTCTGGGTTGGTTTTTGTCAGATCGGGAACGATTCAAAGAGCTGGACAGTTTTTGGGCAACGATGGCTCCGGCGCTGGTGGTTTGGGGCGTGCTGGCTGCGCTGATTTTGAAAGAACCTGACCTGGGAACGACGCTGATGCTGGGCGTGATTTTCATCGCCATGATTTATTCGGCTGGCGTGCCGATGAGCCACTTGTACAAGTTCGTTCCGGTCGCGGCGGTTGCTGGCGTGTTGATGGTGATGAGAGTGGCTTGGCGCTGGGAGCGCGTCAAAGTCTTCCTGGATCCGGAAAGCGATCCACTTGGCAAAGGCTATCAGCCATTGCAATCGTTAATTGCGGTTGGTTCCGGCGGAACGTCGGGTTTTGGTTTTGGCTTGAGCAAACAGAAGCTGTCGTTTTTGCCTGCGCCGCAATCGGATTACATCTTCGCTGTAATTTCGGAAGAACTGGGGCTTTACGGCGCAGCAACGATGGTTGTGGTTTTTGGAGTTTTGTTATGGCGGGGATTGCGCGCCGCGCATCACGCGCCTGATCTGTTGGGGAATTTGCTGGCAGTTGGAATCACGACGGCGCTTGTTACACAAGCCTTCTTCAACATCAGCGTGGCGCTGAACCTGCTTCCGTCAAAAGGCATCACGCTGCCTTTTGTCAGTGCGGGCGGAACATCGTTATTTATCAGTTTGGCG
>CAYLJQ010000748.1:0-3617 GCA_964383955.1 uncultured Heliomicrobium sp.
CGAATCGTCTGCACGCCTGCTTCTGAAAGCCCGAAGTGCTTCACCTTCCCCGCCTGAATTAAATCCTTCACCGCCCCTGCTACATCTTCAATGGGCACGTTCGGGTCAACGCGGTGCTGATAGAACAGATCAATCACATCGGTTTTCAGTCGCTTGAGCGAAGCTTCCGCAACTTCTTTGATGTGCTCCGGCCGGCTATCCAACTCACTCCATCGTCTACTGCCATCGGCAGCCGGTTTGAACCCAAATTTGGTGGCGATTACAATCTGGTCACGGAAGGGAGCCAGAGCTTCGCCAACCAGTTCTTCGTTTGTGAACGGACCGTATACTTCAGCGGTGTCAAAGAACGTGACTCCGCTTTCGACGGCTGCGCGAATCACCGCGATTCCTTCCTGCCGGTCAATCGCCGGGCCAAGGCCAAAGCTTATGCCCATGCAGCCAAGCCCGATGGCCGACACCTCCAAATTACTGTTTCCAAGTTTGCGTTTCTGCATAAACCCTCCTCCTAGGTATCCTATTATCTGAGATGGATTCTAAAGGCTTCGGGAGAGAGGCGGTAAGACGATACTCGCCGATGATTGTACAATCCTGCAAAAACTTTGCGGACGGCGTGCGGATAGAAACCAAAGAGGCTAAGATAAAAATATGAATCAAACAGAAGCGAAACGCCTGGAGCAAAGGACGCAAAGCAACAAACAAGAACTGGTTGAGCGAATTGCACAAGCTCTTCCCCAAGACGGAACGCTGGACGTTTCCTCCAGCTTTCGTCTCGCACGTTCTTCCAAACCGACGGAGCCGATTCATTCCATGTACCAGCCTTCCTTTTGCGTGGTCGCCCAGGGACGTAAGCAGGCGCTTTTAGGCGAGGAAATCTTCCGTTATGACCCAGGACATTATTTGATCTACACGGTTGATTTGCCCCTCACCTTCCAGGTCGAAGAAGCGTCAAAAGACCGACCGTATCTCGGTTTTCGGCTCAACCTGGATTCTTCGCTGGTCGCTTCGGTCATGATGGAATCCGGGATGGAGCCGAAAAAGGGCGACGTGAGCCTGAAGGCAATGGACGTCAGTCCGATGGACGCCAACCTGCTGGACGCTGTGGTCAGATTGGTCCGGCTGCTTGACACGCCGGTTGAAGCCAAGGTTCTAGAGCCACTGATTGTGAGAGAGATTGTTTTTCGGCTTTTGGCGGACGGGCAAGGGGCGCGGCTCAGCCACCTCATGGCTCCGGGAGCAGACTCGCGCCGCATTTCCAAGGCAATCGGGCAACTGCGCGAAAAGTTTGACCAGCCACTCAGAATGGATGATCTCGCTCACGAACTTGGAATGAGCGTTTCCGGCTTCCATCATCATTTCAAGTCGGTCACGGCGATGAGCCCGTTGCAGTTTCAGAAACAAATCCGGCTTCAGGAAGCGCGCCGCCTGATGCTTGGCGAAGACCTGGACGCCGCAAGCGCCGGTTTTCGTGTGGGTTATGAAGACCCGGCGTATTTTAGCCGCGAATACAAAAAGCTTTTCGGCGCGCCGCCGCAACGCGACATTGCCCAGCTTCGCAACAGCCTTGAGCATTAAGAAAGGGCAAAATTGAATTTCGCCATAGATGTTTATTCGCTTTGCGACTTCCCTGCCACGCGATAGTTGCGGCGCGAACGAACGACGACATCCCGCCGAGCGACTTCGACTCTGAGACTGTGAATGCTGCTGGAAGATTGTCCCGGTTGGCCCTCTTGCGGATAAAAGCCAAGCCGATACTGATGGCGCAACTCTTCAATGATTTGCCCGAAAGTTCGACGCAGATCGGCAACTTCGCTGTTGTAATAACGTCCGGCAGAAGCGTCAGACAAGCGTTCTAAAAACTCAATCGCGTCTTCGTTTCGATCTTCGATGCGTCCCCTTCTGCCCTGCTGACGTGGATCGCCATTCCCCGGACGCTGCGGAAAGATCATGGGAAAACGTGGATTGAAAATTCCCCCGCGACGTCTCCCTCTTTGATCGCCCCAACCGCCACGATCTCGCGGGTCGCGTCTCATCGCTGCCGGTCCGGATTGATAAAAGACTGAATACACCAGGGTATCGGCTTCCGCCGCGCTTTCCAGCAACGCGCGTTCAGACACTTCACTGCCCATGTCTTTGCCATCGGTCAGCAGCACAATAGCTTTGCGGCCTTTGACGTTCCGGAACTCTTCGCGCGTTACGTCATACACAGCGTCACGAAGTTTCGTGCCTGCGCGTTCACCAATCCAGGCACGGTCAATTGCCCGCTCCAAAGTTCGCCGGTTCGAAGTCAATTCGCACAAGACAGTTTCGTCAAAATCAAAAGTGACGATCATTGCTTTGTCTTGCGAACGAAGCTGATTGACGAAATCCTTGGCAGCATCCTTGATTTCGTCCAGCACAAGTCTTGTGCTCATGCTGGTGTCCAGCAGAAGCGCCACGTTAATTGGCTCTTCCGTATCGGCAAAAAACTCAATTTGCTGCTTTACTCGGTCATCATAAAGCGTGAAATCTGAAAGCTTTAGACCACTGACGTACCGTCCTTGACGGTCGCTGACAACTACCGGAACACTTACCAACGCGGTATCAATTTTCAGCGTATCCTGTTTTTGATCTTGCCCACTGGACGGAGCCACGCCTGCCAGACAGCAAAACAGAGCCGTCAAAATGACGACTGAACCCCTTCTCAATTTATTCATGATTTGTACCTCACACGAATCGCATAAAAGAATGTCGGTGAGACTGTCGCAGGGGTGTTCCAGTCTAAATTTTTCCTCTCTCAGCCTTTTCGGATTGATGCAACTTGAGCAGGATCATCACCAACAAGGGAAGAACGATGATCACGCCCACGACAAACAGCATTTTTTCACCAATCCACGTTGTCATGAACAAATTGAAGCCAAGGACGCCAAAATATAGTCCGGCTGCTCCGAGTGCCTTGTAGCGATACATCATCAGCCCTTTGTTCGCGGTAGCCGGCTTTGTAAATATCAGCTTTTCCAACCAGATAAATGCTCGAACGATGACGAAACAGACAAAATACCAGCCCAGAAAATTTGCCAGCGTAATGCCAAAATAGCTGCCGCCGCCCGGGTAATAATAAATCTTGCCCAGAAACCAGCGGTCACCAAGCAGCGCAACCGGATCAATGATGATGTCCAAGTACATCATCAAAAACGGCGCTAGGAAGTTGACGGCCCAGGTTCGCCTAACTTGATCTGCATTCAGAACCTGAACATCACGCCAGTTTGCCTGCACTTTTCCCAGCAGCATGGTTGCCAGCTCCCAACTGACATAGCTCAAAAACGTGAACGACAGCGAATCCATAAACGGCACGCCTGCAATCCATAACTCTTTGTCGCTGGTGGTATTGATGTAGTAGTACAACCCAAATGGAAAGCCCGTTGCCGCAACTGCCGAACTCCATTCACATACGAAAGCGACCAGAAACGCCAGGACGGAAAACAGTGCCGTACGCTTCCAACCAATGTGCGTGATTGCCAGAAAGAAGTAGCAGGCAAGAAAGACGAAAACGTAAGGGCGATAAGCAATTGTCGAAAAAAAGAGATAGAAGAAGTGAAGCATCAGTGGCGGGTTTTGATGGCTGGTGAAAATGGTTGGCA
>CAYLJQ010000749.1:0-3616 GCA_964383955.1 uncultured Heliomicrobium sp.
TTATTGCGAGCGGAGCAGCAGCTCATTGGAATCTCACGGCAAAAGAACTGGCTGTCATCACAGCTTCTCATAGCGGCGAAGACATTCACCTGGAAACAGTCAATTCCATCCTCAACAAAATGGGGTTAAGCGAAGCAGATTTGCTTTGCGGAGTTCATGCCCCATTTGATGAAACGGCAGCCAGCCGGTTAAAGATTGAGGAACGCCACCCGGATCAGCGACATAACAATTGCTCTGGTAAACACAGTGGCATGTTGGCTTTTGCCGGATTTCTTGATCAGCCGACAACGGATTACATCAGCCCATCGCACCCAATTCAGCAGCAGATTCTAAAAGTCGTTGCAGAATTTGCCGAGGTTTCAACCGGCGAAGTGGCCATTGCGATTGACGGTTGCAGTGCGCCGGTGTTTGGCCTCAGCATTTCAGCCATGGCCAGAAGTTACGCCAGACTTGTCGGCGCTCGGCATACAAATATTGCACCTCTCCTGGCAACCGCCGCTGAACAGGTGGTTAATGCCATGACTGAATTTCCGGAAATGGTTGGCGGGTCGCGTGGCAGGCTGGACACCGATTTGATGCGAGCAACAAAGGGTCAGATTGTTTCCAAAGTCGGCGCTGAAGGCGTTCAATTGCTTGGCGTCAAACCCTGCCAGCAATATCCACATGGACTTGGCATCGCCATCAAAATTGAAGACGGCGATACGCGACGTGCCCGTGATCCTGTTGTAATCGAAACCTTACGTCAACTTGGACTCCTCAACGATGGCGAACTTGCTGCGCTTTCTGCTTACACTCTCAAGGCTGTTTTCAATCACCGTCAAATTCAAGTTGGCGAAATCCGCACCTGTTTCAAATTATGAATCCTGAAATCCGAAAGCTTTTTCCCGTCACCCAAAATCACGTTTATCTGAATCATGCTGCCGTTTGCCCAATCTCGCTCCCCGTGGCTGAGCGAATGCTGGAATACACAGCCGACCTGCTGAACCATGGCTTTGTACATTTTGAAATGTGGGGCAATCGCATCAAGAAAGTTCGCCAGCTTGCGGCGCAATTGATCAATGCCTCTGCCGACGAGATTGCTTTTGCGCCCAACACATCTTCCGGACTGGCTTTTGTGGCGAACGGCATTGACTGGCAAGCAGGCGACAACATCGTCACAGCCGATTGCGAGTTCCCTGCCAATCTGGTTCCCTGGCGACGAATCAGCCGTGAATTCGGCGTGGAGATGCGGCTGGCACGCGAACGCGAAGGTCGCCTTGAAATCGAAGAAATTCTCAGCTGGATTGATTCGCGCACGCGCGTTGTCAGTTTGAGCTTCGTCGAATTCGCCAGCGGCTTTCGCAATGACTTGGCGGCGATTGGCCAGCATTGTCGAGAACGCGACGTGCTTTTTGTCGTTGACGCCATTCAAGGACTGGGTGCTTTGAAGCTGGATGTCGAAGCTTGTCGCATTGACGCGCTGTCAGCGGATGCCCACAAGTTTTTGCTGGGGCCAGATGGGGTTGCGCTGTTCTACATTTCGCGTCTGGCAATGGAACGAATCAAGCCAACGGTCGTCGGTTGGACTTCTGTTGCCAATCCGTTTGATTTCAATGATCAGCAACCCTACGCATCCAGCGCGCGGCGGTTTGAGCCTGGAGCGCTGAACACGGCAGGCATTGTCGGGCTTGGCGCAGCAATCGAATTGTTTTTGAATACAGGGTTGGAAAGGATTGAAAACTATCTGCTTGAGCTCGGCGATTATCTGAGCCATCAATTGACCGAACGCGGTTATCAAGTTGTCAGTTCGCGGCGTTCTGGAGAACAATCAGCAGTCATCTGTTGCCGGCATGAAAGATTTTCAGCCGATGAGCTGTATCGTATTTTGAATGACCGACGTATTATCACCACACCTAGGCTTGGGCGATTGCGCATCTCGCCGCACCTCTACAACACGCGAGAGGAAATAGACCAGTTGATTGAAAGCTTACCGACGTAACCAGCAACCAACATTCACTAACCAAGCATTTACAACTCAAAAGGAGATTCTTCCGATGGACAAAGAAACTATTACCCTCATCATTGCTCAAAATGGCCTCAAGACTGCCGCAACCATTCTGGCCGCCAAAGCCGCTAAGCAGGAAAAGAAAGCTGCTGGCCTGGGTGACTCCCCAGAAAAAACCAAGATGACCAAAGATGCTGCCAAAGCTAAAAAACTAGCGGCTGCCCTGGCTGCTGCCGATCAAGGAATTTCGACGTACATCAGCGAAACCCAAAACTAAATCGGATTTCAGTTTGGTGTGTGGTTTTTGGTGGAACAGGTTAATAACCTGTTCCACCGGCAGAAAAATTCTCCCGTACACGCAAATGAAACCCGAACGTAAGATAGACAACCTGGGATTTCGATAACCTGACGCGCACGATGACGGACGCCCCTCACCGTGCGCTTTTTGTTTATAAATTGGCAAAGCTACGCTGCCTGAGGCTGACATCACGTCTTTGGCAGCTTATAATTCTCGCGATTTTGTTAGACCAATTCACTTGACTCCAAACTTTTACACTTCTGCTCGAGATGCTTGTTTGCGAATTTGCGCTGATGCTCCGGGCATAGGTTGATTACCACAATGGCGAAGCACAAATTTATAACGATTGGTTTATTCGTTGCGCTGAGTTTCCTCTCAATTGCCAAAGCCGATGATTTCAAGCTTGAGCCGGTAAAATGCCGAACCATTGAAGATGTGGTCTATGGCCACAAGGATGGGTTGGCGTTGACGCTGGATGTGTTGATTCCTGAAACCAAGCCAAAGAACATCGGCGTCATACTCATTGTCAGCGGAAGCTGGAAGTCCAAAAAATCGGACATTCCCAGTGAAGAAGCCTTGTTGCGCAGTCAGCATTGGGCGCAAGGATTGTTGAATGGTGGCTTCACGCTGTTTCTGGTTCGGCACGGCAGCACACCTCGCTACCCAGTGCCCGAAATGATCGGCGACATCAAACGCTCTGTTCGTTTTGTCAGACTTCACGCCAAAGAGTATGGCGTTGATCCGGCGCGGCTGGGAATCGTTGGAGGTTCTTCGGGCGGCCACCTGGCTTTGATGGCCGCGCTCACCGCGGATGATGGAAAGCCGGACGCAAAAGATCCAATTGAGAAAATCAGCAGCCGGGTTCAAGCCATTATGGCCTGGTTTCCTCCGGTGGATTTCATCAACTGGGGCGGCGAAAATGGGTACAAGATGGTTGAAAAGATCAGGCCAACGCTTTTCCCGGATATGTTTGGCAAGATCACTGACCTGGAAACTCAATTGAAATCCGTTTCTCCGATTTATCACTTGACCGCTGACGCGCCGCCGCTGTTTCTGGTTCACGGCGACGCGGACAAAACCGTGCCGGTTCAACAATCGCAAATTCTGAAGGCGAAGTACGAAGAACTGAAGCGCCCCGTACAATTGACGATTCAATCTGGCGGGCCGCACACTTACTGGCCGGGCATTGAAAAGAACTATCCCGCAATCTGGGAATGGTTTGACCGTTACCTGAAATAGTTCACCGACCACAATTCGAAGAAAGATTTCTGGCTGAGAATTTTGAAACGGGAACATATCGGAAGAGCGTAGTGTAGTGAAAGAGTGTCATTCAA
>CAYLJQ010000750.1:0-3613 GCA_964383955.1 uncultured Heliomicrobium sp.
GTAAAAGCAGGGCGGATAAAACCAGTACAGCGAATCGCTTCACAAACTTGCTCCTTACAATATGGGTTGAACTTCTGTTGCGGATGAATGTTTTGACAGGCACGCGAATTATAGGAGCTAGCCCGCCCGATGAAAAGAAAGCACGCAAAAAATGAAAAAGCCAGAAGCGGCGTTGCGACTTCTGGCTTTTTCGACTGTTTTTGATCAACAGCTTACTTGCTGACGAGTTTGTAGATTTTGTCTTTCCACACCACGATCGCTGGCCCGTGGGCAAAGTACTCTTTCAACAAAGGTTCGGCAGAAAGCACCTGATCGAATTCTGCACTGTCCAGCGTTAATTTTGTCACGCGCCAAGCCATCTCAGGCTTATAGGCGCTATCCACCCAGAAACCACCCTGATAGTTGAACACCTTGTCGCGCCGACGAACGGCCAACACTTTCGGCGCGTCTGGCTCGATCTCTTTTTCTTCCAGTTTGCGCCCGCTCTCAGCTTTGCCAGCAGGCATAAAACTCAATGCTTTATCAAACACACTGCGGGACGGAGGTTTGGGGTCTTTTGACTTCTTCAGCATAGGGTTATCGCTGGGAGAAGGGGTGATGTGCGCCGCGACTACACTTTCGCTTTTTTGAAATTCAACGGGCGGCGGCGCAGGAGCGGCTTGCTCTGCAATCCCAGGCTGAATCGTAGGTCCAAACGCCGTGCTTCTTGAAGTAGAAGAGAGCAACGTACTGGCAACAGGGTATGTTTGTGGTGGCACCGGTGGCATTGTGACATTCAACTGCAATGAAGCTTGAGAGCTGCCACTGATATTGGACGTAAAAGCGTTCAGTCTAATGTTGGTATCTGAAAAGCCAGTAATGCCCGACTGATTGAAACTGCCCGGATGCGGGCTGACTTCGGGTTTGGGGACTTGAACCATCGCGACTTGCCGCGAATCAGAAGGATTGTTGGCGTCTATCGCGGATATAGCATTTTCTGGAATGTTTGAAATCTCTGGAGTCGGCTGCGCTAAACCTTTATCTTCTTCAAGGACAGCCAAATTTCCTTGGAACTGTTGGGAGCCTTGCTGTTGCCGCCAAAATTGAACCGATACGACAGTAATCAAAATCGCCGCCGCGACTCCTGCGGTAGCCCACCCCTGTTTTCCAAGCGAAGTATCTAGCCATTCCATCCACTCGGCAGCGACCGATTTCCAATGAGACCAAATGCTAGCTGGTTTGACGATGGGAACGAATTGAGGTTCAGTTTGCGGCAGTTGAATCAAACGTGACAGTTGGATGAGATGTTGGCGACAAGGCGGGCAGCCAGCCAGATGCGATTCGTACCGAGAGCGTGTCACCGAGCCAAGCACATTTTCCAGGTATGCGTTGGCCGAGTCAGCATCGAAGCCAGCGCAAATTTCAGTCACCGAATTGTGCGCTCCAGACTTTTGGGAAAGCTTGCGACGCAACATCGTTTCAAATTCAAACGCCGTATTGTTTTGTTCGAGTGCCACTGCTTTATTTTCTGAGTTTGAGGTTTCGGGAGTAAATTCTTGCGGCCCGAAACTCTGGGTTCTAACTATAAGCCCGCACTATGAACGTGCGATAGATGAATTCCTTGCGAGGTAAAGCTATATCAAAAATTGGCACTTCTATGGTGCGCGCTCAGCGGCAACACTTTTGACGTCGCCGATCAGCTTGCGAACGTCAAGTTCTGTCCGGGCAGCGATATGAATGCACTCGCCGACTTCGGCCCGGCGCAATCCGTAGCTGCGCTGCAATACCTCTTCTGTTTTGCGCTTGATTTCGCGTTGCGCTTTGGCAAGCCAGCGGCTAATCGTCGCTTCGTGGACATTCATCAGCAAGCCAATTTCACGGAGCGTCAGATCGTCAAAGTAGTAATAATTCAAAATTAGCCGGTCGCGCGGAGGCATCTCGTCAAATGCTGTCGCCATGGCTTCTTCGGTGGCATGTCGCAATCTGGTGTCTTCAATGTCGTCGGGCGCGGCCAAGTGAACTTGCAGCGAACCATTGCCATTATGAACAGCCTGGTTTGCCAATCGTTCAAATTCCGAGGCTTCTTCGACCTGTTCGAAGCGGGCAGTTTGGCGTTTACGGTCAATAAAGCATTGATAAACCACTGCTCTCAGCCAACCACCCAGGCTGCCTCTGCCGGAATAATGCGCCAACTTGCTTATGCGTTTGTCGCCATCGGTTCTGAGGCCGAATAGTTCGCCGTAAACAAATTGCACCAGATCCTCGGCTTCCGCTTCATCTTTGGTTAGCGAACGTGCAGCGCCCTGCATTGAGTGACGAAACTCGGTTTCAAACTTTTCCCAAGCCGCACTGTCTCCATTTTCGCAGGCGATGGCCAAACATAATTCGTCAGCTTTGATCCCGGCCAGAAAGTCTTTGGCATCGCCACTGTCTTCACCAGAGCGAACAGCGATA
Organism: uncultured Heliomicrobium sp.; assembly: GCA_964383955.1. GTDB lineage: Bacteria > Acidobacteriota > Blastocatellia > RBC074 > RBC074 > RBC074. The sequence continues at coordinate 2,434 of CAYLJQ010000750.1, forward strand.
GCTGCCACACGATCGGCGAATTGCCGCTCCGTGACTCCATATCGCTCTGCGACGCCTTTGAATAACGACGCAAGGTGCTTCATGTGACGTGTTGTGAAATCGTCAGTCTTCATCTCAGCAAATATATTTAAGTAGCGTTTCAGCTTCAGGGGTTATGAAGCCGTGCCTATTCTAAAGCCAAGTACATCAGAATCAAACAATTCTTTTCTCAATAAGTGTTTTCATTCTTATAACTTCCTCAGTTAAAACCTTGCCATAAACTTCTTGTCCTTCACGGACAGCTTTACCAACGTGAAATTCGCGTATTCCGGCGGGTTTTAACAGCCGCACTACTTCCGCATCAGTTCCGCCTCCAACCAGAATTTCAATTTCCGGCCGGGCTGCTTGTTGCCAAATGGTAAAACGATCCACTTTTTCCAACCACGCATCACTGCCTCCGCTGGTCAGAATTCGATCAATTTGGGAATGATGCTTCAGTTCGCTGATTGCCAGCATCGGGTCCGGTAGTTCTTCAAACGCGCGATGGAACGTTGCTTTCAAGTTTGGCGCGCAAGCCAGAATTCGTGCGACCAGTTGGTGGTCTATTTCAGCGTCTTTCAAAAAGCCCAGCACAATTCCATCAACACCGATTTCGGCAAAAGATCTGGCCAAATCGCAATGCCGCTCAATTTCGCGTTCACCATGGATTGCGAACGGCTCACTTTCTCTCAGCATCACGCGCAAAGGAATTGGGACCTTTGCAGCGATTTCCTTGACCATTTCAATCGGTGGAGTCAAGCCACCGACTTCATAATGGCTGATGATTTCCAGCCGATTCGCGCCGCCCAGGCTTGCTGCGATTGCATCGTCTACAGAACACGCGATCACTTCCAGCAAACACGATTGGGCCTGTGGGGTTTCCTGAATTGACACTCCAGTTTCCATGCCGTAACGTTTGCGCCGCTTACCAGTAGTACGAAATTCACTCGCTTTCCCGTTGTACCTAATCCGCTTCCTTCAATCTATTTTCGCAGGGAAGCCCTAACCAGGAGACCATTATGAAGCTAAACGCCCCGACGCAAGTGCTGTGGTTGATCTCTGTAATTCTTGGTGCCTTGGGAATTCTTGCCCACTTCGTACGCATTGACACGCTTTCCCGATATTCCTTTGAACTGTTGGCTCTGGGATTCGTCATCCTGGT
>CAYLJQ010000751.1:0-3609 GCA_964383955.1 uncultured Heliomicrobium sp.
AATCAGCCTTACTGAAAGAATTGAACCTGATCCAGGGAGTCGTCGAAAAGAAAAGCACCATTCCAATTTTGTCCAATCTGTTGTTAGAGGCCAAAGGGGACGAACTTTCGATCAAGGGAACTGACCTGGATGTTTCAATCACCACGTCGTGCCCTGTCGAAGCCAAAAAGCCGGGGGCTGTTTGTTTGCAGGCGAAAAAGCTGTTTGAGATTGTCCGCGCACTGCCGGAGGCGGAAATCGAATTCAAACAGGGCGACGGCGATCAGGTGGCGATTGTGTGCGAACGCTCGAAGTTCCGCATGTCGGGTTTGCCGAAAGACAACTTTCCGGAAGTGCAAACATTCAACGGTCACTTTACTTCCCTTCCGGCGGAAACGCTTCGGACGCTGATTGCCCGAACACAATTTGCCATCACCGCCGAAGAATCTCGCTACACGCTGAACGGCGCAAAGTTTGAAATTCACTCTGACAAGATTCGCATGGTTGCAACCGACGGCCACAGGCTTTCTTACGCGGAAAAAGGAGCCAACCTGGGAGAGGCGTCACTGGACGTGCTGATTCCGAAAAAGACGCTGGCTGAATTGTCCCGATTGAGTTCCGATACCGAAGAGACGGTTGAAATTGGCTTCAACGAAAATCACCTGTTTTTCAGGTTTGGAAAACGGTTGTTGTCGTCGCGCACGCTCAGTGGGCAGTTTCCGAACTACGAATTGGTTTTGCCGAAGGGGAACGACAACCGTGTTGCCTTTCCGGTTTCGCAACTGTCGGCAGCGTTGCGCCGCGTGGCTTTAATGGCGGACGAACGTTCGCACACGATCCGGTTTGATGTCACACCGGGAAAAGTGACGATTTCAGCACCGGCATCGGAATCCGGCGAAGCCAACGAAGTGTTGCCCGCCGAATACGAAGGCCCGGAAATTTCCGCCGCCTTCAACGCGCAATACCTGTTGGATTTTTTCAGCGTCATTCAGGAAGGCGAAGCATTGTTGGAATTCAAGGATGGCAATTCGCAGGTGCAGCTTCGGTCGAAAGACGAAAGCGATTACGATTTCCGCTACATCGTGATGCCCATGCGGTTGTAGTTTTAACTGGCTAACCGCTCCTGCGCGCGGCATCCAATCGCATCAGTGTCGCCGTGCTTTTGGCTACAAGCTTGCCGTCCGCCGTGGTCATCGTCACTTCAGAATAGGCCAGCGTACGGCCAAGATTGACGATGGTGGCTTCGCAATAAACGTCCTGATCTTTGACGGCTTTTAGGAAGTTGATGCGCTGTTCGACCGTGGTTGGATATTGATCAGGCATGATTTTTGTCATCAGGGCGTGCGCCGCGGCAGCATCCGCCAGTGAATAAATGGCTTCGCCGTGAACTGTGAACGGCTGAAGGAATTCAGGGCGAAAGGTCAGTTTCATTTTTGCCCAACCTTCGCCGGCGTCCAGCAATTCAATTCCCAAAAAGTTCAGGAATGGGTTTCTGTCGGACAGCGGTTTCAAAAATTCAAACTCTTTGCTTGGCATTCGCGTGGTTCAGACTCCTTCGATAAGTTTGTGACAACTTGAAAATTGTCACACAGCATAGGCGATTGTCGCCAGAACTTTTCCCTTCACCCGCACGTTCTCGGAGCTATGCCTACAGTAAAAAATCGTGACCCTCTATGGTTTTTGATCGGCGCTTCCGTGCTGAGCGTGCTGTTGTCGTTTATTCCGCTGGCGCAAATCGCCATCTATCCAATCCGGTTGTTTGTCACGTTCATTCACGAAGGCGGCCATGCCGTGGCGGCAATTCTGACGCTTGGTCAGGTTGAAAGCCTGCACGTTTACCTTGCCGATGCCAGCGGCAGGACTTTGACGCGCGGCGGAATGGGAATCGCGATTGCCAGCGCAGGCTATTTGGCCAGCACAGCTTTCGGTGCCACGCTGCTGATTTTGGGAAGTTATACACGGCGAGCCAAAGCCGCTTTGACCGCAAGCGCCGGAGTGATTTTGCTGATCACTGTATTTCTATCCGGGGACTGGATCACCTGGGTGATGGGAATAGTGCTGTCGCTTGGTTTGGTGCTTTTGGCAATGATTGCCAGTCCGGCGTTCTCTCATTTCCTGCTCAGTTTTCTGGCAGTGCAATGCTGCCTGAATGCTGTGCTGGATTTGCAGACGCTGTTTCTGATTTCTGCCACAACCAACATGCACTCTGACGCCGCAAACATGGCGCAAATGACATTGATTCCGGCAACGTTCTGGGCGATTTCCTGGTTGGTGCTTTCAGGGATTGCGCTGATTTTCGCGCTGCGCAGTTACACACGGCATTTATGAGAAAACCGCGTTTGGCAAATCTCCGCGCCGGTGTAGTAATATTGGAACTGTCCTGATCTTCCATCGTGTCAGAACACCGTGACAGACCTCATTACAGTTTTTCCAATTCAGGAAGGAGTCAAAAATTTTATGAAGCACCAACACCTCGCACGCCGCCGCATCCAGGCAGGGTTTTCGTTGATTGAATTGCTGATCGTCGTTGCCATTGTGGGCATTTTGGCAGCCGTCGCCGTTCCCAAATTGCTCAAAAATCTGGAAACCGGGCGCGAAACCGCAGCCATCCAGACTTTGCGAACCGTTCACAATAACCAGGCGCAGTACAGCGCAATGAAAGGCAAATTCGGCACGCTGGCTGAATTGAATACTGCGGGATTGATTGACGCGAATTATTCCGGCGGCACAGCTGTCAGCGGTTACGTTTATACGTCAACCGAAGCGACGCCCGATCAGTATTGCGTGCAGGCCACACGTTCCAGCGCCACCACCGCTTCGCGCGATTTCAACGTCATCGAAGACGGCACCATTCGCTACGTCGAAACCAAAGCTCCAAGCCCTGTCCCGCACGGCGGAGGCTCTGAGCTTGCGGGCGCGGGAGCAGGCGCAGCCCCTGCCGCAAACGCTCCAAAACAATAGCGGCAAACCAAATTCAACAACACATTCAGGCAGGCCTTTGAGAACGGCGAAATCGTTCTCGGCCTGCCTGAAGTATTTTGTCCCCAACACTTTAAACGAAGTTTCGGTATATGCGTTTATGAGGTTGAGAATTCAGAAATGGAACTTTGGCGAAGCTTTGGCAATTATGGCTTTGCTGTTTTCGCTGAAAAGTCTATTGGATCTATCGAGCCTCAGTGGTTCCCCAATATTGCCAAATTGTGTGCAAGATTACGGAGGCAGCTTTTTCTCGTTAGCCTCCTTCTTTGGCTTTGTGTTGGGATACTGGGCCTTGAAAAAGGTGACTAAGGTTTGGCTCAATCTCTTGGCGGCACGGCGCTCTGATACTGGACACCGGTATGAATGGATTGCTGTCCTTGCCATGAGCTTAGCAATGCCTGCGATGACCTTGACGATTTCCAACCTCACAGAGTTGAGTTTTAGATATCGCATTCATCCAGGTCGTGAAACTGCCGCAATCCAGACGCTACGTTCGATTCACAACAATCAGGCTCAGTATCAGGCGATGAAAGGCCATTTTGGAACTTTGAAAGACTTGAATAACGTTGGATTGATTGAGGAGATTTATGCCAGTGGCAGGACAATCAGCGGCTATCAATACAGTTCATCAGATATAACGACCGACACGTA
>CAYLJQ010000752.1:0-3604 GCA_964383955.1 uncultured Heliomicrobium sp.
CTCGTTTCCCGAAGTGGTGGAGCAAACCGAACCGACTTCAGTCACTGCACCTCAATCGGTCAGTTGGCCAGTCACGATCAACGGGCGGATTTGGGACAGAAGAGAGATAGAGGGAAAGAGGGACAGAGAGATGGGGGAATTGAGAAGTGAAGCTTCTTCTCCCTCTATCTCTCCTTCCCTCAATCCCTCCGTCCCTCCGTCCGTCTCAGATTACTACCGCTTTAAGGCGCGAAAAGGTCAGCAAATCGTGCTGGAAGTCGGCGCGCAACGATTCGGTTCGCCGCTCGACGCTGTCATTGAAGTTTTGGACGCGAAAGGAAATCCGATTCCGCGCGTGCTGGCGCGCTGCCTGCTGGACACGCAAATGACGCTGAACGACCGCGACTCGGCTTCGCGTGGGTTTCGCATCACGCATTGGAACGGGATTTCCGTGAATGACTATTTGATGGCGGGAAACGAACTGGTTCAGGTGGACGTTTTGCCGAAGACGCCCGACGAAGACATTTTCTTCAAAAGCTTCCAGGGACAGCGGCTGACATACGAAGCCACAACGCCGGAAGCGCACGCCAACGGCTCGACCGTGTACAAAGTTTCGTTGCACCTGCCCGGAACGAAACTGCCGTCGAATGGCTTGCCGGTGGTGACGTTTTACAATCGCAACGACGATGGCGGCCCGATGTACGGCAAAGATTCCAAGCTGAATTTCACCACTCCCGAAGACGGCGAATACATCGTGCGCATCAGCGATGTGCGCGGCCAGCAAGGCGAACGGTACGCCTACCGGCTAACGATTCACGAACCGGAACCGGATTTCGTCCTGTTCGCCGATCCTGAAAACCCGAACGTGCCCGCCGGTTCTTCGCTGCCGATTACGGTGACGGCGTATCGCAACGACGGGCTTGACGGAGACATTGCCGTCAAACTGCTCGACCTGCCCGCAGGCTTTACCGCCAGCGAAGCCGTGATTCGCTCCGGCCAAACTTCAACCGTTGTCATGATTTCAGCGGCAACAACTGCAACAGGAAGCTTCCCACTCCGCGTTCAGGCTTCGGCAACCGTCAACGGCCAACCGCTTGTCCGCGAACTGAAAACCGAAGAACGCATCGCCATCGTTTCCACCGCTCCTTCGCCGGAATTGCTGGTCTGGACAGACCCTCAACAAGTTGTCTTGAAACCGGGCGGCAAAGTCACAGTTTCGATCCGTGTCGAGCGCCAGAGCGGCTTTGCTGGTCGAGTCCCTTTCGACGTTCGCAACCTGCCGCCCGGCGTCATCGTCACCGATGTCGGCCTGAACGGCGTTCTGATCACCGAAGCAGAAACCACGCAACGATTCACGCTGTCCGCCGAAAGCTGGGTTAAGCCGATGGAACAACCAATTTTTGTCGTAGGCCGAATTGAAACGACTTCGCCCCAGCGCTCGGATTTTCCGGCCAAACCCATCACGCTCATCATCAAACCGACGCAGACTTCTGCCAAAGGAACAACAACCAGTCAGCGTGAATAGTCAGACTGGACGAGTTTGGCGCAGTAGCTTTCACCATCGGAGAGATTCAATCCTGCTTCGCTGATCCGGCCTTATTGCGCCATCGAAGAGATGCGCGAACGGTCTCCCGGTTCACGCCCGCTTTTTGCTCAAACAAATAACCAAAACTACCGCTTCATTCGCTCTGCCATTCTTCCAATTGCTCACGTATCTTCGCGCATCCCGGATGCTCAATTTGCTCGAAAATTGCTAGTGCAGCTTCGGCCAACGCGATCGCTTGAGCACGACCACCTAATAGTTCCAATGCATGCGCCATGTTCCAAAGCGCGTTGCCTTCGGTTCTGCGGTCGCCGATTTCACCTGCGATGACTTGGGATTGCTCATAATACTTAATTGCGCGTTGTGTTTCGCCCAAGAGTTTATAGTGAATGCCCAAGTTGCCGAGCGCTAGGCTTTCGCCTCTGCGGTCGCCAACCTCACGGTATATGACGAGAGATTGCTCTTCGAACTCGATGGCGCGTTGAGTCTCGCCTAGGACCGAGTAAACCACGCCTAAATTACTAATCGTGTTGCTTTCGCCAATTCGATCCTGGTTCTTGCGAGAAATCGCCAGGGACAACTCATAAAACTCGATGGCACGTTGGATCTCCCCTAAGTCCTTATAAGCAATCCCAAGGCGGTTGAGGGCTAGAGCTTCACTAGGCTGGTCATTAATCTCACGGCAGATGGCGAGGGCTTGCTCATAAAACTCGATGGCGCATCGGCTCTCCCCCAAGTCAGAATAGATAATTCCCAAGCTGCCAAGATGAGCACATTGAAATCTATTCGAACCGAGTTTTTTTGCTGCTAATAGCGCGACTTCTCGCCACGCGATTTGCTCACGCGGATGCTGTCTTATTCCAGCAATGTAGGTACTCGCATTCGGGTATTCATTACACAATTCCAGGATGCGAGGAGTAGTGTTGGCATTGGCTTTGATCCAGCCCCACGCTGTTTGGGCATTGGGCCATTCTCGGTCGAATAACGCCAACCCTACTTTGATGGTTTCGCGGCCTTGTAGGTAAAGCCGATCCGCTTCCCTAAGTACTTGCAGAAAATGTTCCGCGTGTCGTTGGTTGTGGGTGAAACGTTCGGCTTCGGTCAAGCGGCTATCACCAAAGACACGCGCCAAGTCGTGCAGGCGGTAGCGATCCGTTTCTTCGCTCCATTCCAGCAAACTGAAGTTGAGCAGATCGCCAAGCCGTTCCTGCGCCTGCTCTTCATCCAAGTTCCAAACGGTGCCGGCAGCACGCTGGTTGAAGCTGTCAGGGAAAACGGCCAGCGCCCGCCAGTTGGCTTGCAGGTCTTCGCCCAGCAGTTCGTAGCTCAAACTCAGCGAGGCATCAATCAGCTTCAATCGTTCGCTGGCGTCAGTCAGTTTGCGGACGTAATCGGCGACTTTGAAGTTGGCGCGTGTTGCCAGGAAGCTGGCGGCCAATCGCAAGCCCAGCGGCAGGTTTCCGCACAACCGAGCGATCTCTGCGGCTTGGTCGCCAATACGCGGCGCGATTTCCAGCAAGAGTTTGATGGCGTCTTCTGGCAGCAGTGCATCCAGGTTTTTGACCTTCAACCCTGGCACCGTGAAGTGAAAGCGCGACGTGACCATCAGCAAACAACCGGGCGGAGGGATCAGCGGTTCTACTTGGTGTTCGTCGCGCGCGTTGTCCATCAACAGCAGGGCTCGCTGATTGTGCAGCACCGACAGATAGAGCTTGCGAAGATCGTCCACGCTTTCCGGCAGCTTGGCCGTTGGATGGTAGGCGCGGATGACGTGTGCCAGCGCATCGGCTGCGGGCAAAGGCTTCGCGTCTGCGCCTTTCAGGTCCAGGTAAAACTGCGCGTCCGGATATTTGTCTTTCAGTGCTTCCGCCAGTTTCAGTGCCAGCGTGGTTTTGCCTACGCCACCCAAGCCCTGCAATCCGGAGATGGTCACTCCGCCGTGCTGGAGCATTTCCAGCAATTCCTTGATCTCGGCTTCGCGCCCCGTGAAATCACGCGGCGGCGAAGGAATTTGGTGCAAGGAAGCGAGGGATTCGGTTTTGGCTTCGTTGTTGATGGTCACGTTGCCATGCACGTTTCCAC
>CAYLJQ010000753.1:0-3603 GCA_964383955.1 uncultured Heliomicrobium sp.
CTGTTCGTGATGGTGTTCCGCCTATAGAGTTACTGGACGGTGAGAAGCTGATCGAGATGCTTGAAAATCTTGAACTCGGCTTGATTCCTGTTCGGGCATATCGGGTAGATAAAAAGTTTTTCGATGATTACCGCTCCTGAAACCTGGGAATTCTTCAATCATCTTGTTTGTTATTAGACGGAACACTCCCCACTAAATTGTAACCATAGACTTTTCCGCCGCGTAGCGGCATGTTGAATTTAGCCGTGGGTGTCCGACCCACGGTAACCAAAGCCACCCCACCTTCGCGTCGCGTCAGCGACGCTTGATTCACCATCACAAGGAGCAAAGCCATGGCAAACACGTACTCATCATTGTTCTACCACTTCGTTTTCAGCACCAAAAACCGGACTGCCTTCATCCGCCCGGAAATCGAAACGCGCGTTTGGGCCTATATAGGCGGGGTTGCACGCGAACAAAAGATGACAGCCATTCAAATCGGCGGCGTTGACGATCACATTCACGCGTTGATTATGGCTCCGCCGACGCTGGCGCCATTTGAAATCGCCAAATACCTTAAACGGGATTCTTCGAAATGGATTCACGAGACCTTTGCGGATTTGCAGGATTTTGCTTGGCAGGATGGGTATGGCGCATTCACGGTCAGCAAATCGAATGTGCCCGCCGTCGCCAGCTACATTCAAAACCAACGCACGCATCATCAAAGGCAAGGTTTTCAGGATGAGTATCGAGAATGTTTGAACAGGCACGGTGTAGATTATGACGAGCGTTATGTGTGGGGTTGATTCAAGCGTCGCTGACGCGACGCGGGAAATTGATGCACGCATTTTCCGTGGGTCGGACACCCACGGCTAAATTCAATGCACCGCTACGCGGTGGAAAGCCCGACCTGAGAACGGGTTTCGTAGGGTTCAGCAACACGAGAAGTTGCTGGGCGCTTCTTCGTGGATGGTGATGACAGCTTAATTCAATGCATCATCGCTACGCGATAGCAAACACAGCTTTCTGACACTCTATAGAGCGACGCGGAAAATTGCTGCACAATTCTTCATTCGCTCCTGAGCGCGATCATCGGTTCCACTTTTGCGGCGCGACGCGCAGGTATCAAAGACGCAACCATCACCACCCCAACAAGCAGCAATGCGACAACTCCGTATGTCAGGGGATCAGTTGGGGAAAGGCCAAAAAGCATAGACTCAATGAAGCGGCTGCTGCCGTATGTAGCCAGTAGGCCAACGGCAACGCCCAAACCAGCAAGCACAAGCGATTCTCGCAGGACCATCCACAACACCTGCCTGGGCAATGCGCCTAGCGCCATTCGCAAGCCAATCTCTCCCGTTCGGTGAAGCACGAGAAATGACATCAACCCGTAAAGCCCAATACAAGCGAGCGTCATCGCGACAAATCCGAAAAAGCCGGAAAGCTTTGCGAATAATCGTTCCTCTGAACTGATGCGCGCGATTTGCTCCTCCTGGGTGCGAAGGTTGATGACCGGAAGCGTGGGATCAAGTTCACGAACAGCAGCACGAATTGCAGGAAACAGCGCGGCGGGATTGCCAGCCGCGCGTATCGCGTAATTGGCAACGCCTTCTGGCATTTGGGTCGCGGGGACATAAATCGTCGGCGGCGCAGCTTCGCGCAGCCCGGTATATTTTGCGTCGCGGGCAACACCGACAATTTCAATTTCAGCAGCGCCGGCAGTGGGCGTATTGCCAAAGGCAAAGCGGCGACCAATTGGGTTTTCGTCACCGAAAATTCTTCGCGCAAATCCTTGGTTGACGATCGCCACTTTTGGCCCGGTAGCCGTGTCGTGATCTGTAAAGTCACGACCAAGAAGGAGCGATATTTCCATCGCGGAAAGAAAATTAGGGGCAAGGCCATTGATATTGAAGGCCACCGAGTTATCTCGCGGCTGCGTCTCTCCTGGCACAATAATTCTGCGATTGCTGCGCGTGCCAGAGAGCAGCGCCACTCGTGAAAACGTAGCTGCGCGTACGCCAGGAATCCCTTCAAGCCTTGCTTGCAGTCGTGCTTGAAATGCCGCGAATTGTTCCCGGTTATACCCCGCAGAAGTCGCATCGAGCCGAAAGAGTGCGAGTTGATGCGGATTAAAGCCAGGATCAACATTTTGCAGATTACGCAGCGTGCGAACGAAAAGCCCCGTGCTGACCAGCAGCACCAGCGACAACGCAATCTGGGCAACCATCAGCGCCTGGCTGAGCCGCGAGCGCACTCCGGCTCCAAGTTGTCGAACGCCGCCTTGAAACTCCGCGGTCAGGTTGACGCGCGTTGCACGGAGCGCAGGCACCAAGCCGAATAGGACCGCCGTAGACGCAGCAACAGCAATCGTAAACCCAAGAACGCGCCCATCCAGCGGTAAATCCAAAACCGCCGGAGCACCGCCAAATTGGCGCAGCCCGACAAGCAGGCTACGGCTCCATTGCGCGAATAACGCGCCGAGCCCAGCGCCCAAGAAGGCCAGCAGCAGACTTTCGACAAGAAGCTGGCGGACGATGCGACCACGACTAGCGCCCAGAGCAAGCCGCAACGCAATTTCGCGACGACGAGCGGCTCCGCGCGCAAGCAATAAATTGGCGACATTGGCGCAGGCGGCCAGCAGCACCAGGCTAACCATGCCCATCAGAATGCGCAGGGATTGTGCATATTGACGGCGTCTATCGTTTTCGCCCTGGCCGCCTGGGTCTGCTGCCAGCGTCGAAACTTGCGGCATGTCGCGCGCTGTGGTTTCGAGCGCCTGGCCCGCAAGCCAAGCTTCGCGTGCAGATTCCTGGAAGATCGGCTCAAGGCTGGCGCTGGCTTGTGCAGCGGTCGAATTGGGCGCCAGGCGACCCATAACACGAATCCACCAGTACCAGGAATTCGCTCTGCTTTTGCCACGATCCGGTTGAAAGCGCGCGTGGTGCGCAAGAGGCACGGAAATATCAGCGGATTCGCCAATTTGCATTGCGCCCGCAAAGCCCGGCGGAGTGACCCCGATGATTGTCGTCGCAACTTTGTTCACCTGCACCGTTTTCCCAATCACTGCCGGATCGCCGCTGAACCGATTTTGCCAGTACCGATGTGAAATGACGGCAACCGGTTCGGCAGATTGCTGGTCGTCTTCCGGCGTAAGCGTGCGCCCAAGAACTGCGGGCACGCCAAGCCCACTGTAATACGTGCCGGAAACAAGTTGGCCCAAAACACTTGCCTCTGGCTGACCGTCAACCAGCAGGTTGATCTGGTTGAAGGGCGCATAAGCGAACACGTCGGAAAGTGCTGGGTGATTGGCTTGAAAGCGTTCGAACGCGGCAAGCGAAAATGACGTGCTGGCTGGACGACCGGTAACCGGATCAAGGGAACCATTGTTCTCTCCGGCGCGCGACATGCGGCCTCCTGCTCCTTCAATATTGCGGAACAGGACCAGCTCGTCAGGATTTTTCACCGGCAGCGAACGCAGAAGCACATCGTTGACCAGCGAAAAAATCGCGGTGTTGGCACCGATGCCAAGCGCAAGCGTAAGCACAGCCACAGCGGTAAAGCCGGGGCTTTTTACCAACATTCGGAATCCAAATCGAAGGTCTTGAATAAGGGTTTGCATAAATC
>CAYLJQ010000754.1:0-3600 GCA_964383955.1 uncultured Heliomicrobium sp.
GAAAGCTTGGGCAGAAAGCCAGTTAATGCTGCCGCCATCACTAAGAAAAGAATGATGCGAACTGCGAACGCGAGAGATTGATGCATGATGAAGCTCCTATTGATTAGACCACTGCGGACCTTTGAATCGGATTCTTTCGCTCAAGGCATACCAGGCGGCCAAAACCGCCGTTACTGCCAGAATTGATTTCCAGGTGCGAGCATCGGCCAGACACAAAATGACGCACAAAAAGATGACCCACAAGATTGCGACGACATTCAGCGCGCGGCTGTATTTCCCTAAATGCCAGGGGCCGCGTTCCAATTTTGATCCGCTGCGCCAGTGCAGCCAAACCGGCAGGATATAGGAAATGTACAAGCCGATGGTGCTGATGGCTGTGACGACGGCATAGGCTCCACTGTAAATCGCGGCCAGAAACGCCGCAATCGCGCACAGCCAGATCGCCGGAGCCGGAGTCAGATGCTTCGAACTGACGTGTTGCCAGATATGCGAAGAAGGCAGGCCTTCGTCGCGTGCAAAGGCGTAAATCACGCGCGAAGACCAGGTGATTGCCGACAAACCGCAAAACCACATGGCCATTGCCGCAAGCGCCGAAAATGCGGTTCCGGCTCTCGCGCCCAAAGCGCCAATCAGAATCGTCACGACTTCGGGCGGATTGCCGAGCACCGATGGAATGTCTTTGATCGAAAGCGTCAATGCAATCAGCAGCAAGTAGCCGACAACACTGGAAACAACGACGGCCATGACCATTCCCCACGGAGCGCGTCGGCGCGGATCAACGGTTTCTTCGGACACGCTGGCAGAAGCGTCATAGCCTGTGAACGTCCACATGGCTTGCAGTAATCCGATGATGAACGCCCACCAGTACGACCAGCCATTTTCATTACTGGTAATGCGCGCAAAGAAAAAGCTGGCGGGTTGTTTCGGCGCAAATAACATCAGCGCGCCGACGATGACAATGACGCCAATAATGTGAACCGTAACGCTGAAATCATTCAGCCACGACACCAGCCGGATGCCGAAATGGTTGATCAAGGCATGCGACAACAGGATGGCTCCGTAAACCGACAGCAGATTGTTTGTCGTCGCTTCAAGGCCGAGCAACGGCGTGACAAACAGTGCGCAGCCGTAATCAATTCCGGCGATGGCGGCGATCTGACCAATGATGTTGAACCAGGCCGTAAACCATCCCCAGCCTTTGCCGCCCAGCTTGCATGACCAGTGATACATCGCGCCTGAAGTTGGCAACGCTGAAGCCAGTTCAGCCATGCTGCACACGACGGCCAGTGTGAACAGCGACACCAGCGGCCAACCCAAAGACATTTGTGCTGGGCCACCCATTTTCAATCCGTGGCCGTAAAGTGTGACGGCTCCGGTCAGAATTGAAATGATCGAAAACGAAATGGCGAAGTTGGAAAATCCGCCCATTGTTCGGAAAAGTTCCTGGGCGTACCCGAGTTTGCCAAGTTCTCGCGCGTCGTCCTTTGCGTCGTGGTGGGAGTGAGAGGTCATTCAGTGGTGAAGGTAAAGTAGGGCAGATTTTTCAATCTGCCCTGAATTTCGCATCAATGATGCAATGAGCAGGTTCGAAAACCTGCCTGACAAGTTAAAAGGTAAGCCGCATTGTGACCTGGCCGGTACGTGCTCCCCCCAGTTCTGAGGTGCGAGCGCTGGTAATACGGCCAAACGCAGTGCTGGTGACATTCATCTGTGGATCGGCAAAATTCGTGTGGTTCGTGACATTGGTGAATGACGCGCCCGCTTCGAGTTTGACTTTCTCGGTCAGATAAAATGCCTTGTTGACACCTAGCGACATATTGATCGTTCCCGGCCCGGTCAGAATGCCCACGCCTGCTGTGCCGAACCGTCCAATCGGTGCTGCGTCACGAGCCGGGTTGACACCGATGCGGCAATTGTTTGCTACACGCGTGTTCAAACCCGGGCAAACAAACGCGTTGACATCGAACCATTGATACCACGTTGGGTTCGAGATGTTGCCATCGCCGATTCGATCCGGATGTTGGGTTCTGGACAAACCGGAACCGCTGCCGGAGGGGTCAACACTGCCGACCGTCGGAGTCAGGAAAGGACCGGTTTGCGCCAGGAAGATCGCGCTCATTTGCCAGCCGCCGATCACTGCATTGGCTGCCGGATGAATCGAACTCGCGAATTTTTGTCCTTTGCCGAACGGCAGCTCATACACCACGGTCGAAATCGAACGATGTCTGCGTGTGGCGTAATCGTTGCCGTATTCGGCCTGGCGATTGTACAAATCCGCCGCGCGTCCGCCGCCGGTTTCCCCAATGAAGCCTGTCGAACTGGGGCCAAGGTTATCGGCCAGGCTCTTCGCCCAGGTGTAGGTCGAGTTCAGGGACAATCCGTTCGAGAAGCGGCGGTTCGCCTCTACCTGCATCGCGTTGTAATAGGCCGAAGCGCCCGCCGTGCGCGTGAAGATGATCCCCCAATTCGGGAAGGGACGATCACTGAGCGGACGGTTGATGGCAAACTGCGTGGAAGGCGTCATCTGGTTCAAATCCGGCGCCCAGGCCAACTGCGTCGTTTTCATGCCGATGTACGAAACGCGCACGCCGACGCCAAAACCCACGTACCGGTCAACCGACAAATTCCACTGCACGGAATATGGGTCTTTGTAATTGATGTCGTTGGCTGTGCGGAACGAAGCTGTTCCCAATTGCCCCGCGTTAATGCCTGTGCCGCCCGATTGAATCGCAGGCCATTGATAGAGCGGACGACCGCCGGTGGTCAGGTTGGTGAATTCGCGCACGTCGGATTGCAGCGTGCCGGTCAGCGAGAAGTAAATGCTGCCCAGGAGTGTGCCGTTGTATGCGCCGATGCCGCCGCGCACGACAGTTTTATCGTTGCCAAACGGACGGTAGGCAAACCCGAAGCGCGGCATAAACCGCAGTTTCGGAACCGTGCGCAGGCCTTCAGGTAAACCAGCTTCTTCCGCAGAAAGAACGGGAGTGCAGGCAGCCCCATTTGCCGCCGGAGCCGGACAGGCATTGAAGGTTTTCAAGAAGCCCGGAGCCAGCAGGTTTTGTTTGCCGGTCGGATAAACGACGCGGCCAGTTTTCGGAACGCTCGGGTCGAAGTTGCCGATGTTGCCGCCTGCATCGGTGTATGACGGATGGTATTCGTATCGCAGGCCGTATTCGAGCGTCAATTTCTGATTGACGCGGAAACTGTCCTGTCCGAAGAAGTGGTAGTGCGTGGTGCGACCGTCGTTGTCTTGCTGAATGATCGCGTAGGAAGTGCGAATCGGAATGCCGAGCAGGAAATCGCCGAAATCGCTGCCGCTGAATGTGCCATCAAACGACGAGTTGCCGTAATTGTCTGCGCCGATGAAACCCAACGGCGAAACAGCCCGAATCCACCGCACGTCAAAGCCGTATTTCATTGTGTGGCGGCCTTTTGTCCAGGTCAGGTTGTTGTTGAATTGGTAGGTGCGCGATTGCGAACGTCCGTCTGCGCGGTTGCGGTTCAGATCGGAAATGTCCTGTGAAAAATCAATGTTTGGCAGTCCGTTGAAGGGAAAGTCTGGGCCAATGCCAGTAAAGCTTAATCCTTTGGTAAACGCGC
>CAYLJQ010000755.1:0-3598 GCA_964383955.1 uncultured Heliomicrobium sp.
ACAAACGTCAAACAAGCCGTTCCCTTTTTCAACGTGACAAACATCGAAGCTTCCGTCCGCTTTTACGTCGAAGGTCTGGGCTTTCAGATGACCAAACAATGGGTTGACGACGGCAAGTTGCGATGGTGCTGGCTGGAAATCGGCAACGCGGCGTTAATGTTGCAGGAGTTTCATCACGCCAATGCTCCCACGGAAAAGCTGGGCCTAGGCGTTTCGGTTTGTTTTATTTGCGAAGACGCGCTGACGATTTATCGCGAAGCCAAAGCGCGCGGGCTTCAACCGACAAAGCCATTTGTCGGAAATGCGATGTGGGTGACTTCGCTGGCTGACCCTGACGGGTATCGGATTGATTTTGAAAGCTACACGGACGCGCCAGAAGAATCGGAGCTTGAAGAGTAGAACTTCCGCCCAGCGAAACGATTGAGCGCCACAGGTTCAGACAAAACCTGTGGCGCTCAATTTTTGCAGGCTTGGTTTTGCTATTTTTGGGGAAGCAGCCTGCCCATTTTGGGCCAATCCACTTCGCGCCGTTCGCGCAAATATTCCATCACCGATTCGGAGATCAACGGACCGCTGTAAACTTGTTTGGCCTTCAGGAAGGTTTGATACAAGTCTCCGCCCTGTGCCAAGAAGCTGTTCGTCGCTACGCGATAAAGCGCTTTCTCCTTCACAGGCTGATCGCCGATTTTCAACTCCATCAGCCGTTTCCCGTCGGGCCGTTTAAAATCGTAAACCGCTACCAATCCGGAAACCTGAATCATCCCTCGTTCCAGCGTAAAGCCTTGTTCCAGAACTTCGCGGATTTGCGCACCGGTCATTTCCAGTGTGATCAGCGAATTAACGAACGGCAGCGCATCCAGAACATTGCCTTTGCTGATGACGCCTTCGGGTAGATCGGCGCGCAAACCACCGGCGTTGGTCAGGCCGATGTCAGCTTTGCCTTTGATCCGCAGCACGTCCGCGACAAAACTGCCGAGCGAAGATTCCGAGTTATATTCCCGCACCAGTCGTTTGCGGGCTTTGCCAATGATTTCGCCGATTTGCGGCGCAACCAGTTTTTTGTAGTGCGCCAGCTTAGCTGCAACCAAAGGATCGGGCGGCAATTTGTCGCTCCAGACTTTCAGCAACTCGCCCTGATGCGAAATGACCTTTTTGTCTTTCACCTTTAACTTCAGGTAGCCAAGCCGCGTTCCGTACCCGTATGTCTGGCCAATAATCGTTCCGGTTTTCGGATGCACGTACATGGGTTCAATACCACGATGCGGATGACCGCCAATGAATACATCAATGCCAGGCACATCGCCGCAAAGTTTGATGTCGGCATCGAAATCCCGCTGAATTTCGGGATGGTTTTCGGCATCGGTTTGCATTGGGCCGGTTTTGCCCTGGTGCGCTAACACAACAATCAAATCTACCTGCGGACGCAATTCTTTGACGGCTTCGGCGACGATCGGAGTGGGATCGGGAAAATCCAGATGTGTAATGCCCGACGGCAGCGCCACGCTGCGCGCGTCATCACCGATGATGCCGATGACTCCCAATCTCACACCGTTCTTTTCCAGAATCGTCCACGGTCGGCTGTAGCGAATTTTCGTGCCTTTGTGAAAGATATTCGCCCCCAGCACCGGGAACGCAACGTGGTACATCTGCTTTTCAAAGTTATCTGCGCCGTAATCGAATTCGTGATTGCCAATTCCCATCGCGTCGTACCGCATCGCGGCCATCATTTCCATCAGGGCTTCTCCTTTGGTCAAAAACGAAAGCTGCCCGGTAAACATATCGCCCGCATCAAACAGGAACGCAGGTTGTTCCCGTTCGCGAATTTGATTTACCAAGGTTGCCAGATGCGCAGCCCCGCCGAGTTTTGGCGATCCCGGCAGCCAATACGCCGGAATCGGATCAAATGCGCTGTGAAAATCGTTGGTGAACAAAATTGTGACTTCGCGCGCGCCATCGCTGGTTTGCAGCTTGGCAAACCCGGCAGCCGCCAGTAGGCATAAGGCCAGAAAGAGGAACAACAGGTTTCGTATTTTGGCACTCATAAAATCATCCCTTGATGGAACAGAAAAGCCCGCGCTTTGGCTTCCATTGAAACCGAAGCGCGGGCTGAGGTTGGGCACGCCTTGGGCTGCCGTTTAGAACAAAAACTTCAGCGCCAACTGCCCGATGCGCGGATCGCTGGCGCCGCGCGGATTGCCGAAATCGTTGCGCCGGGTCAACGCTACGCCCGGCGTGTTGACTCCGGTCACGTTGTACAACTGACCGTTGAAGCTGGAAACGTTGATGCGGTTCAGCGCGTTGAAAAACTCCGCAATGAATTGCAGCCGGTATTTTTCCGTGAAGAAAAACGTTTTCGTCGCACGCAAATCCAGGCTGACGAATTTGCCAGTGTGGAAAGAGTTGCGTCCGAAGCCCGGAGCGCGATCCGAATTGCGGTTGCCATCGTTGTTCAAATCAATGTTCGCCGCCAAACGCGCAGAGTAAGGCAGGTTGCTGGCCGCCTGCAAAATGCCGCTGACTTGCCAACCACCCAGAACGGCACGGGTGACGCCATTGCCTTTGAAGTAATCCAAATCCCACAACCCGCTGGCGACAAACCGATGCGGCGTGTTGGAATTTCCAGGTCCACGCTCGTCAAACAGCAAAGTCGAATATTGCGCCTGCTTGGCATCGTCACCAGCGTTGGCGTTGACGACCGAAGTCGCATCCGGAGCATCATCAATCACCTTCGAGAAGGTGTAGGACAACAGGAATTGATAGTGATTGGCCAGCCGTTTGTTGACCTGTAAAACCAGCGCGTTGTAGCTGGAATTGGCGTTGCTTTCAAATTCCGCAATGCGGCCAAACAGATCACCTGTTCTGCCAATGGGGCGCGTGGGGCTGGTTGTGCCGGGGTACCGCAGGAAGCTGGAAACGATGCCTCCGGCAATCGGCGTCGCGACCGGAGTCCCCAGATTGATGTCACGTGTGCGCTGCAAGTGGCGGCCTTGCACCGACAGATACGAAGCGCCAAACGACAGGTCGTTCGTCAATCCGTATTCAACACCCAGACTGCCCTGCATCGTGTAGGGCTGTTGGTAATTCGACTCAAAGACAAACAAGCTGGTCGCTGCGGGTTGGCCGCCGCGGGCTTGAATGTCAGCCAGGCTGGTGAACCGGAACGGATACACCAAACCGGTCGGATTGGTCAGCGTGATGTTGACGATATTCAGGCCGTTGTTGGAATGCGCCGTGCCGAGTGCGATCGCGGGCGTGCGGCCATAAAACATTCCGTACCCGCCGCGCACCACCAGCTTTTCGCTGCCGCCCGGATTCCAGGCGAAACCGAAACGCGGAGCAACGTTGTTGTAATCGTTGTTGATCTTGGAAGTATCAATTCCCGCCAACGCCAATGAAGGACTGGGATTGCTTGCGCCTCCCTGAGCCATTTGCTGAATGTCGTAACGAACACCCAAATTCAAGGTCAGGTTTTTCAGCGCGCGCCAGTCATCCTGGAAAAAGAAACCATATTCATTGAAGTTGGGATAGGTCGTTGGCCCGCTGGTTCCAAGACCTGCAAACGCTTGCGTAAAACTGGCCACGACGTTGTTCGTGAAGT
>CAYLJQ010000756.1:0-3595 GCA_964383955.1 uncultured Heliomicrobium sp.
GGTCGTAAGGGACTTTCACCCTCAAGTGAATGCGCCCTGCCGGGCGCACATGCAAAAACAGGCGCCCGGTATTAACCGAGCGCCTTTCAAGTTCAGGGGTTAAGAGATTTGTTTTGCGAAGGCTGCGCGTAGCCCCCGTGCGGCCCCGCCCCCGTTTTGCAGAGCCGCAATTGCAATCTCGCAGTCTTCGCAAACTTGATTCAACGACTCGTCAAGGCATTACGCAGCTTGGCGCGTTGTTGAGAATGTTTCGATCCTTTAGCACGAATGTCGTATCCGGCTGCAACCGTTTGATCGTTGCTCCACCGGTGTTTCTGGGCGCAATCACGCAGCGGTCATACGAAGCGTTGACGCGTGAATCGTCGTGCAGCGTAACGGTGCAACCGACACGTTTGATTTCGCCCTGGCCGAACATCGTGAAGCCATCAACTCCGCAACGAACGTATTTGTATTCGCCCGTGAAGGTGTTGAACAACAGGTAATCGTTGCTGTTTTCATCCTGGATGCTGGCATCCCAGACGGTGACAGTGAAGCTGCACGAAGCGGTCGCTCCACCTGAATCCGTCGCGGTACACGTGACGGTCGTTATGCCCAGAGGAAACGCGGTTCCCGAAGCCGGAACACAAACGACCGTCACGCCGGGGCAATTGTCCACAACAACCGGGTCAGGGTAAGTGACCAAGGCCGTTGTGCTACCCGGAGTCGGTGCGATGACGTCGCGGCTGGGCGGGCAGATGATGACTGGCGGCGGGTTCTGCGCCACAGTCGAAGCCGAAGCCGAATTGTTGGCCGGGTTCGGATCCGCCGTTGCAGAACTGATCGTCGCGGTGTTGTTGATGATCGCTCCATCAGCCAGCGAGCAATTGGCAGTTGTATCAAACGTCACGATTGCCGTTTCCCCGACAGTCAGCGAAGCAAAACTTACCGTTCGATTTTGGCCACCGCCCAGTGAACAAATGCCTCCGCCTGTTGCGCTGCAATTGTTGAAGATTGCTCCAACCGGTAGCAGATCGTTCAAGTCCACAGAATTAGCCACGCTTGGCCCATTGTTGCGAATCGTGATCGTGTATTTCAGCGGATTGTTCGTCACCACCGGATCAGGTGTATCAACCTTCGAGATGACTTCCAGATCGGCTTGCGCGATGACGTTTGTAATCGCTGTCGCTGAGCTATTCGTCGCATTCGGATCGAAATCCGACGTGGTCACCGTCGCTGTGTTGTTGAGGTTTGTGCCATTCGGCGTCGCCGCATCAACCTTCACGACGATGCTAAAGGTTGCTGTTTCACCGTTGGCGACTGAAGCTTTGGTGCATCTCACCGCTCCCGCCACCAGACTGCAACTCCAACCTGAAACAGATGGCAATGTCACCAGCGTTGTGTTCGCTGGCAGTGGATCGTTGACCACAACATTGGCAGCAGCATCAGGACCGTCATTCGTCAGATTGATCGTGTAGGTCAGATTCGTTCCGGCGACAACCGGATTGGGTGAACCGCTTTTGGTCAATCTAAGATCGGCGCTGAACAATCCAAGTGCGCTGTCCAGTCGTAACCTTGGCCGCGTGATATTGCTGGGCGTAGCGGTACGCGTATCGGTGATTGGCACACCTGTGTTTTGAAATTGCGTCAACACCGTTGCCACAGAATCGCTGCCGTGTCCTGGCGAAGCCTTGAACACAGCCCAGGCTCCGGCGACGTGCGGCGCAGCCATCGAAGTTCCGCTTTTGAATCCGTAGTTATCCACGCTGGTGCCCGGAACGGAAGATTCGATGGAACCGCCCGGTGCAAACAGACTGAGGAAAGTGGTCACGTTGGACGAAGCTCTGACGTTGTCGTCTTTGTTCGTCGAACCGACGCTGACCGCTGTCGAAATGCAGGCCGGAGCGCCCATCGCGTTATTGAATCCATCATTGCCGGACGCAATCACTGTGGCAATGCCAAGCGAACGAAGATTATCAATCGCTGTTTTTCTGGAATCGCCGTCGCAATTCGACATGTTCGTTCCACCGCCCAGGCTCATGTTGACTGCCGCAATACGGAAAATGGGATTGCCGCCGCCATCAGTCAGATTCGCCAAATCGCGCACGCGCTCCAACGCGCTGATTTGATCGGAAGCAAATGTCCTGACACACGGCACCGGATCAGTATCGCAATCTGCGGCTGTATTCATCCGCGAAAAAACCTGCATGGCAATGACGTTCGCATCTCTTGCAACGCCGGAAAGGCTTTGGCCGTTGGACTTTGTAATCGTCCGACCGGCAGCGATCCCCGCGACGTGCGTGCCGTGATCGCATCCGTCAACGCCCGGCGGACAAGGCCCACCCGAACCGGCTGCCGTTGAGCTGGCAGCTCCGCCCGGACAAAGCGATTGAATGTCGCTGCCGCTGCTGGTTGAGAAACAAGCTTCGGAAACGACTTTTCCGCCATTTAGCGCCGGATGCGCGCTGTCCACGCCGGTATCCAAAATGGCCACGGTTTGGCCAGCGCCGGAAAACCCGGAAGCCCAGGCCGCATCCGCGCCAACAATGCGCGTGCTGTCAATCAACGAAGCCTTTTCAGGCTTGTCCTCTTGAATCTGAAACACTTCCGGCGAAGCTTGCAACTGTTCCAGTTCTTCGGCAGAAACTTCCATCGCCAGATAAGGGATGTACTTGTATCGTTTGACCGATTCCCGGTTGTGCGCTTGCAAACGGTTCAAAACCGACTGCTGCGTTTGCGCAATCAGCGCCCGTTGTGTTTCCACCTCTTCCTGCTTTTTCAGGAAGCCTTCGGAGCGGAACGTCGCCGGCAATCGGATTCCGATGATGA
The DNA here is from genome assembly GCA_964383955.1 of uncultured Heliomicrobium sp. Lineage (GTDB taxonomy): Bacteria > Acidobacteriota > Blastocatellia > RBC074 > RBC074 > RBC074. Next base: position 2,806 of record CAYLJQ010000756.1, read on the forward strand.
CCCGCACCGGTTTGCCGCTGCGCGCTTTTTCAGCCAGTTCGGCAAACTTGCGCTCGGTTTCTGCGGAGCGGGCAAACTGCAGCTCTTGTCCGGCGGCATTGTCCTGCCCTGCGGCAGCGTTCTTATTGGCGGAATTATCCTGAGCGGAAGCCTTCGCGGCTTTGAAGAAATCGTTTTGCGCGATCAAACCTGCTCCGATAAGAGCCAGGCAGAACGCCGTCAGAACCAGCCGCCATTTCAGCGACCGTCCACTGAAGATTTTGCTTGGGCTAAGTGTTGTGTTGGTTGGCATCTTCTTCTCCATGTTGAATTGACTGAGGTCACAAAAAACTGTTTCCCGCGCAATGCGGGCGGAGGGCTTGGCAAGATTTCTTTCCTCCACTTGGCTAAGCGGAAAAACGGCAGGAAAACAGGAAAGGCAGGAAAACTTTTTTGAGGAAACGGCCGGGCCTAAACGGCAGCGTTGTTTTCTTCGATCACAGAACGGTAGGGATCAATCATCAACCACATCGGCACACCTAAAATGAAAACTCCGGCCATAATGTAAAACGGCAACGACCACGAACCCAGTTTCTGCACGGCATACCCAAACACAATCGGCGCGATGGTTCCTCCCAGATTGCCAACAGAGTTCATAAAACCGGTGACGATTCCTGCGTATCGCCGCCCAACATCCAAACAAACCGACCAGGCCGCGCTGATGGTCATTGTCTGCATCCCCAACGCCAGAGCTAACAGAAGCGCCGCAAACAAATTGTTTTTCACTTGAGGAACGGCAGTCAGCACAATG
>CAYLJQ010000757.1:0-3593 GCA_964383955.1 uncultured Heliomicrobium sp.
TTTTTCAACGAGACGTAATCGCCGACGATCTTCAGAATGTCGGCTTGATTTCGCAACTCCTCGCTAAAACCGCGCGGGATTTTCATAACGCAATTACTTCTTCAACTCAACAATCGTTGCGCCATTACCGCCTTCACTCTGTTCCGCCGGATAGAACTTCGAAACATGCGGATGACCGGACAGCAAATCGGCAATTGCGCGTTTCAGCGCGCCCATTCCCATTCCGTGAACGATGCGAACGCGGTCGTGATTGTCCAAATACGCCGCATCCAGGAATTTGTCGGCTTCATACGTCGCCTCATTCGTCGTCTTCCCGATTACATTCAACTCCGAACCGACCGTTGGTTGGTCTTTCAGAGAAACTGAAACGCCTTTCGGCAAACCGGCGACGGCTTTCGCAGCCTTCTGGTTTGCTTGTTTGCGTTCGATGAAGCGCAAATTGTCGGCCACTTCGCGGAAGCGTAACGCGCCAACCTGAATGACAATCTCTTCGCCTTTGCCATCTTCTTTAATTGACTCAACGACGCCTTCCTGATTTAGCGACAACACGCGAACCCGGTCGCCAATCTGAAAGTCTGTAATTTCCGGAGCCAGTTCTTCGACTTCCGCCGAAGTTTGTTCGCCCGCAGTTGTAATGCCGTGTTTTTGCCTCAGATCGCGCGCAGCGGAAGTTGCCGAGGCCTTCAATTCAACTGAGCGCCGCTCAATTTCCTTTTTGACTTTGCGAGCGGTCGCAGCGTCTTCAATTGTAGAAGCGAATTTTTCGGCCTTTGTCGTGAAGTCTTCGACGACTTTTTGCAATTCGGAGCGGAATTCTTTTTCGCGTTCTTTCTCGCGTTTGATGAATTCCAGTTCCAGCTTGGCGTATTTGTCGGCCACCAGCGCGCGCTCTTCTTCCAGGGCTGTAACCGTTTGTTGCTGATGATCGAACTGATCTTTCAGCCTTCGCAGGTATTCAGTCGCGTCAGCGCTGGCAGTTTGAACTTTTTCCGCCGCGCGTTCGGTGATCGCTTTCGGCAAACCGAATCTTCGAGCGATTTCGATCCCTGACGAAGAACCCGCCAAACCCACAATCAACCGATACGTCGGTTTCAGCGTTCGCTCATCAAATTCTACGCTGGCATTGATAACGCCGGGCGTGTTTGTCGCATACACTTTCAATCCGCTGTAATGCGTCGTAACAATGACGTGCGCTCCGCGTTCGCGGAAGTAATCCACCATCGCCACACCTAGAGCCGAGCCTTCTTCCGGGTCGGTTCCAGTTCCGACTTCGTCGAGCAGAATCAGTGAGGGCGGATCTAGCTCTTCACTGATATTGCGAATGTTTTGAATATGCGCCGTGAACGTCGAAAGGTTTGCCGCGATGGATTGATGGTCGCCAATGTCAGCCAGGGATTGGTTGAAAATCGGCAAATCAGCATCAACCGCAGGAACGTGTAAACCAGCCTGCGCCATTAACGACAAAAGCCCGACAGTTTTCAGCACGACGGTTTTACCGCCCGCGTTCGGACCGCTGATCACCATTATGCGGTGGTCACTATCCAAATCCACCGAAAGCGGCACAATCGGCAAACGCAAAGCTTTCAAATTCGCTTCGAGCAGCGGATGCCGCGCGTCTTTCAAATGCAGCCGACCATTTTCGTTGATCGTTGGCTCAATCGCGTCGTGATTGATCGCCAGCCGGGCTTTTGCCGCAATAAAATCAATTTGCGCGACGGCGTCAGCCATTTGCGCCAGAGCGTCGCGTTCATCCCGCAACTCTTCGGTAATGGCGAACAAAACTTTGATGATTTCGGTCTGCTCGATTTCGCGCAAACGCACCAGTTCGTTGTTCTGATTGATCGTTTCCAGAGGTTCAACAAACGCCGTCTGCCCGGACGAAGACATTCCGTGAACAACGCCTTGCACCGCTCCGCGGTTATCATTGCGAATTGGAATGACGTACCGGTCATTGCGAACAGTTACGTAATCATCGCGCAGCGCGTGATCTGCTTCGGCACGTTTCAGAATAGTTTCCAGCGAGCGCTGAATTTGCGAACGCAGCTTGGAGATTTGAAAGCGGATTTCGCGAAGTTCAGGGCTGGCAAAATCTTCAACTTCTCCGGTGGGAGAAATTCTTCCGCGCAGCCGCTGGTACAAAGCGCGCAGATTCGGAATGGGTTCGGTGATTTCGCGGACAAGAGGAAACTTTTCGCGCTCTTCGTGGAAAGTTTCGCGCAGGCCCATCGCCACGGAAATCAGCCGCAGCAGGTCAATGATTTCCAGCGGTTCCAAGTTCACATCGGTAATGCCCAGCTTACCAAGCGGCGAGCGCGGGTCCGGCAGGTCGTGGATGTCCAGCGCCGTACCTTCGCGAAGATAAAGCACACCTTCACCCGTCAGCCGCAATTCGCGTCTGATGTGCTCTGCGTTGGTCGAAATTTGCAACCCTTCAGCCAGCGCCGCTCCAAGCGGCGTGCGGATTTGCTGCAGCAGAGTCTCCTTGAGCCTGTCGAACTCAAGCGTTGTGACGGCTTGGCTTGGCATTTGTTATTTGTTCAGCCGTGGGGGGATAAAAACTTCCGGCAACGGTTCTGAAACTGCGAGATTGTAGAGATGGCTTTCTGAGGTGTCAAACCAACTGCCCGATTGGGCGAAACATAATTCAACGGGTGACCTGCATAACAATCGTGGCGACAAGCTGAATCAACTTGTCGCCACGATGTAAAAAGAGCATAACAACCAAAATTTTCTACGCTCTGCTTAATTCGATTCTTTATTGATAGCTTTCAACGGCAGTTTGTTCGTCTTCGTAAATTTCAAAGACGGTCAGAAGCTTTGTGATCATCAACAGGTCTTTGATCTTTTTGGGAGGATTCAGAAGCTTGAGCCTGCCACCGGTCCCCTTGGTCGTTGTGAAGCTTGAAACCAATTCGCCAATGCCTGAACTGTCAACGTAGCTGACGCCCGACAGATTCAGAACAATTCGATTGCGGCCATTGTCCAGTAAATTGCCAATGGCTTCTCGAAGTTGAACGCTGCCATCACCAATGGTGATCTTGCCGATCAAATCCAGAAGTATAATGTCGCCAAAACTGCGCTCTCTAATTTCTAACTGCATCGAGTTTGCGGTCTCCTTCACCGGTTTCTTGAGCTGTTGGGTTCGTTGCGCGGCGTTTGGACATTGTCACGACCATTCCGCCTTCGGGATGGCGTTCGTATTCGACCTGATCCATAAAGGTTCGCATATACAAAATGCCTCGTCCGGCTGGGTTGAGCAGGTTGTTCGGGTCCAGCGGATCAGGCAATGTTGAAATATCAAAACCTTCTCCGTGATCGCGCACGCTCACGCGCAACGCATCCACGCCAATGGTGAAGCGAATATCAACGGTTTTTTGGGAATCGTATTTGTTGCCATGCTCGACTGCATTGGCCACCGATTCACGTACCGCCATATTGACCCAGTAAGCGGACTCTTCATCAAGCCCGATCATTTGAGTAATGTTGTCTGTCAGCGTGGTGACCAGGTCAATGAATTCCAATTGACTGCCGATGGACAGTTCGACCACGTTTTCGGCTAGCATCATAAGCCGTTGCTTCCTTTTTTCAGGCGA
>CAYLJQ010000758.1:0-3589 GCA_964383955.1 uncultured Heliomicrobium sp.
CCTGGCGTTGCGAGATTACGTAAAACAATCGGTGAACCCTTTGTGGCAGAGCCAAACGGATAGCTTGAACGCAAAATAACCGGATCAAGTTCGGGCGATGAAATCAACGACGACTTTCGCCAATTCTTCCCCTTTGTCTTCCTGAAGAAAGTGTCCTGCGCCAGTGATCGTCGTATGTGGTTGACCGGCTGTGCCGGGAATCAGTTTTTGCAGCACAGCATCGGCTCCGCGCGTGACAGGGTCGCTGTCGCTGAAGGCAGTCAGAAAAGGTTTGTTCCATTGCTTCAATACTTCCCAGGCTTTGCGGTTGGCTTCTGAAGCGGGATTATCAGGCGAAGTCGGAACCAGCAGCGGAAACTGGCGCGCTCCGGCCTTGTAACTGTCATCGGGAAACGGCGCGTTGTAGGCTTCAATCACTTCCGGCGAGAGTTCCGTTGCGCAACCGCCCTTGATGATTCCGCCTACGTGGAAGTTTTCGACCGTTTGCGAATAGTGCTGCCAGCGCAAAAATCCTTCGCTGGGTTTTTGATCGCCGGTCGGCAAAAAGGTGTTGGCCGCAACAATTCGCGCAAAGCGGTCGGGATGTTCCGCCGCAATTCTGAGTCCAATCAACCCTCCCCAGTCCTGCCCAAAAAGCGTAATGTTATTCAGCCCGAGAACATTTACGATAGCCGTCATTGTCTCCACGTGAAATTGATAAGTGTAATCTTCGCGGCGGATGAGTTTGTCCGAACGGCCAAACCCGATCAGATCAGGCGCAATGACGCGATGCCCAGCGGCAACAATGATCGGAATCATTTTGCGGTATAGGTAACACCACGAAGGTTCGCCGTGGAGCAACAAGACCGGCGCGGCTTCGCGGGGACCTTCGTCCAGATAATGCACACGCAACGGTGTGGTTTGGTGACTGATTTCGATGTAATGCGGCGCGAAGTTGAACCCGGCCAGGTTGGCAAAACGTTCGTCAGGAGTGCGTAAAACTTCCATCATTGATCCCTCTTTTGATATTGAGCAAACCTTGACAGTCTCTTTTGGCGAAGCATAGACTGACCGCTCGGTAAGTTAGTCTGCGGCGTGGCATTTTATGCGCCACTTCTCTTCAAAAGTAAAACGTCATTATGAACATCATTGTTTGTCTGAAACAGATTCTCGACCCTGAGATTCCCGCTCGCGATTTCCGCGTGGACGCCGAAAAACGCGAAGCCGTTCGCGGCAATGCCAATCTGGTCACCAACATCTTCTGTGAAAACGCGCTGGAAACGGCGCTGCAATTTCGCGAAAAGTCGGCACCCGATGCAAAAATCACCGCGCTGATTTTTGGAGCCGACGGCGCGGAAGATTCGCTTCGCAAAGCCTTGGCAATGAAAGCCGACAATGCCGTGCTGGTGACAAACGATGGCGTGGCGAATCCTGATCCGCTGGCCGTGGCGCAAGTATTGGCCGCATCAATCCGCAAACTTGGCAGTTTTGATCTGGTGCTGGTCGGGCGCGAATCCGGCGATTGGGGCGTAGGCCAAACCGGCGGTTTGTTGGCGGAAGAACTCGTCTGCGCGTCGGTTTCGTTCGTTGACAGCATTGAAAAGAACGGCGACGGCCTTTTGCTGAAACGCCAAACCGACAACGGCTGGGAAAAAGTCGAAGCGACACTACCGCTGGTCACTACAGTTACAAACAACGATCAAAACGTCCCGCGCATTCCGAAAACACGCGACATTATGATGTCTTCGCGCCATCCGATCACGAAACTGACGCTGGAAGACATTGGCGGCAATCAGAATTGGGCCGCCGAAATCCGCGCTGGCGGCAGTTATTACGACATCGTCGAACTTGCCATCCCGGTCAAAGACATCAACTGCGAATTCGTCAGCGGCGACACGCTGGATCAAAAAGTCGAACAACTGGCGCAAAAGATTCTCGAAGTCACGCGCGCGCTGTAATTGCCAATCCCAAACGTTTAGGAGGCAACATGAAACGATTGATTGCTTACTCGCTGATTGCAACGATCATCTTTTCTGGGACGGTCGGAAATACGCCTGCGCTTTCTCAAAGCAAAGCTTCCGGCTTGCCCACAGCCAAACCAGAAGAAGTGGGCATGTCGTCCGAACGGCTGGCGCGCATTCGCGCAGGAATGCAGCGTTACGTGGACAAAGGTTTGGTTCCCGGCGTGGTGACGATGGTGGCCCGCCGAGGCAAAGTCGTTCATCTGGAAGCCATCGGTTCGCGCGATGTTGAAAGCAAACAGCCGATGACGACAGACACGATCTTCCGCATTGCTTCGATGACCAAGCCGATTGCTTCGGTCGCGTTGATGATGTTGTACGAAGAAGGTCATTTTCTGCTCAACGACCCGATTGCCAAGTTCCTCCCTGAATTCAAAGACATGAAAGTTGCGGTTCCGGCTTCGGGTGAAGACCGCGTCGGATCGCCATACAAATTGGTTCCGGCTGCTCGTCCGATCACCTTCAAACACGTGCTGACGCATACCGCTGGATTCGCCAACAGCTATCGCGGAATCACACTGCCGGAATTCACCAAAAACTTTCAGCAAGCACGCAAACCCGGCGACACGGTTGGTGATGCCATGAAACGGCTGGCAGCGTTGCCGCTAAACTTTCATCCCGGAGACGCCTGGGAATACGGAAACGCCACAGACGTGGTTGGCCGCTTGGTCGAAGTCATTTCCGGCATGACGCTGGACGAATTTCAGCAGAAACGCATCTTCGCGCCGCTGAAAATGACCGATACACATTTTTACTTGCCGCAATCGAAGCTCAATCGCTTTGCCGCCGTTTACCAGCCCGATGAAAAGAATGGCAACAGGATCAAATTGCTGGAAGCTCCGACGGCGGAAAGCCGTTACGTTAAAGAGCCGCACGTGTACTTTTCCGGTGCGGGCGGATTGGTTTCGACGGCGGCGGATTATGTGCGCTTTCATCAAATGATGCTCAATGGGGGCGAACTGGACGGCGCGCGCATTCTTGGCCGCAAAACCGTCGAACTGATGACCGCCAATCACACAGGCAATCTGCCCATTTGGTTGACCGGGCCGGGTTTTGGTTTCGGACTGGGGTATCGCGTGCTGACGGATGTTGGCCAAGCTGCCATTCCGAGTTCCGTCGGCGAATACGGCTGGGGCGGCGCGTTCTGCACTTATTTCTGGGTGGATCCTCAGGAAGAGCTGATTGGAATCATGATGACCCAAGTCATTCCTTATACGCACATCAACATCCGCCAGGAATTTCAGGTGCTGGCCAATCAGGCAATTGTGGATAGTGCGAAACCGAAGGCATCGGCGACTCACATCACGTCGAGGTAAGTGAGGTGTTACAAAGTGTTAAAGCTGAGGCTGATTGCCTTGATAAAGGAATATCAAAAAGCCGTCCAAAACGCAGTTGATCTTTTTACGGATCATCATAAGCTGATGATGCCGATGAATTGGCGACAAGCGGGGTTACCGCGCGAAGGTTATTTGGACGATGCTGGAACAATCATTTATTGCTTTCACGGCATCGGTTGTCGAGTTGAATTTCTCGACAAAATTGTTGATTGGGATTTCGGGGTTGACGGACGAAATGATGGTTTCGACGTA
>CAYLJQ010000759.1:0-3587 GCA_964383955.1 uncultured Heliomicrobium sp.
ACTTTCAACAAAGGAAACCCCGAACGATTAACTTAGTTGTGCCCTGAAAGGATTCTCCCCATGGATTCATTCATGAATTCTCGCCAGGAAGTTACCGTTACCGACATCAATATGCCATTCTGGTCTATGGTGGTCTTTATGGTGAAGTGGGCTGTGGCCGCAATTCCCGCGATGTTGATCTTGTTTTGCGCCGCCGCTGCTGCTACAGCAGTGCTGACTATTTTCTTTTCTATGCTGGGAGCCGGTCTCGGTTCTCTATCGAAATAAGACCAACGACCTAAAAAAAACGTAGTAGATGGCGCCTGGAAGTGCGTTGCCAGAAGTCCGCACTACTTCAATTAACAACAACTTTTCGACCCCCAGAAAAGGTATCTCAATGAAGCTGGTTTGTCAGTCTCTCGCTCTTTTGCTCTGCTTCTCAGTCGCGGCCAGCGCCGATGGCAACATCTGGAAAGTTCGTTACAACGCCGGAACGCTGGCCACGAAAGTTGATGATGAAGACTGGGGCAATCAGTTGACCGTCACGTCGAGCGCAATCTCTTTGACGCTGAAAGACGGTCAAACGCTGACGATCCCGCCATCCAGTGTAACGGCCATCAGCTACGGCCAGGAGGCACATCGCCGCGTCGGAACAATGGTTGCGCTCGCGATTCTAGTAGCGCCGGTTGCGCTTTTCGGCTTGTTTCATAAGACCAGACTGCATTACGTCGGAATCGAATATGCTCTTCCCGACGGGAAAAAAGGCGGCTTATTGCTTCAAGCCCACAAAGATAACTATCGCGGATTGCTGGTTGCGCTCTCAGGCGTGACTGGAAAGAGCGTCGAAGAAGATATGACAGCACAGGCGACGAGTCAGGCGAAGAAAGATTCAGAGCAGAATTGGGATAAACAGCCAATTGGCAAAACGAGCCAGACTGCACCGCCACCGCCAACCACGATGACCGGCGTAGATAGCACGGCAAAGAAATGTTACGAAGCCGGTCGCAAGGTGCCGTGTCCGTAACTAAAAGGAATCACAATGGAAGATGATCCAAAACCAGGAGCCTCAATGCCGCCCGACGTGCCCGGGCCGTCACAGCCTCCTAGTCCATCGAAGCCAACGCTCGAAGACAAGCTTTGGGCACTGAATCGCGTGCTGTCTCTAGGTGTTATCACTGAAGAGGAATACAAGACATTCCGCGCGCGCGTGTTGAAGGATTTTTAAGTTTCGCGCCGCGAGGCCACCCGCCGATCGGCAACGCCGCTGGCGACCGTGAGGTACGCAAGCGCGGCGCGAACTAAGACCGGCCACCCCGCCCGGTCAGGCTGTCAGAGGTGGCACTTAAAGCGGTCTGACTGGGTCAGTCGAATGATTAAGTGTATATAGCGCAGGTTGCGCTGATTGTTCCTTAGTTGAATCGAAGCCACAACTAATTGATATAGCGAAAAGGCTACATCGTATATATTGGTATTGCTGCGTGGTACCACCTGCGGTATCATCTGGGAGTCTTAAATGAGCAAGAGAAGCAAGCTTCTCTCCAAAGCTGAGAATTCGCCGAACAATTTTCGGTTCGAAGATTTCTGTAAACTGGTTGAATATTATGGCTGGACCTTCACAAATCAAACCGGCTCTCATCGGTTTTACAGTCATCCGGATTTGCCGACTCTCAATTTGCAGCCCGTAAACGGCAAAGCAAAGCCTTACCAGATTAACCAATTTCTCCAACATATCGAAGGGATATCTGACGATGAGTAAGTATAGCTTTCACTTTCACTGGAGTGATGAGGATGGCGGGTATATCGCTACGTGCCCAGAGTTTCCAGGTCTCTCGGCATTTGGAGAGACCTTCGAAGAGGCAGCTAGCGAAGCACAGGTTGCGCTCGAAGGGATGATAGAGTCCTACAGGATTACCAAGAAGACTCTTCCTGAGCCAGAGCCAGTTCAAAAATATAGCGGTCAGTTTCGTACTCGCATCTCTCGGAGCCTTCATAAGAAGGCAGTGGTCGCAGCTGCAAAAGAAGGGGTAAGCCTTAACGCCTACGTACAAGAGGCTATCGCCGAGAAAGTTGGCGGAGATTTGAAGAAGCAGGAGGCGGAAACAAAACCTGCAATCATCATCCTTCAAGGCTCCTCTTCAACGCCGTCCCGTTTGCATGACCTTACAAGCTTAGACTTGAAACGTCCTAGCACGTCCACTGGAAGTAGCTTAAGGCCTATAAAAGATAATTAAAGGAGTCTCAATGGCAGAAGCATCTCAAATTACATTTTCTCCAAAAGAAATTGTCGAGGCACTAGTAAAGAAACAAAATATCCATGAGGGTATCTGGGGACTATACGTTAAGTTCGGCATTCAAGCAGCCAATGTAGCTTTTGGCGCGGCGGACTTACTACCTGCTGCTGTTATTCCAGTTATGGAAATTGGGATTCAGAAATTTGACGAAGTTAACAACCTCTCAGTGGACGCCAGCGCGGTAAATCCTAAAAACAGTAAAGCTGTCACTCAGGGTAAGCCGGAATCAAGATCAGGTCGTAGATAGTTCCAATTCGCATACACACTCCCTTCGTTTTTCATTCTTCAAGTGGTGCAGAAAAACCAGATTCGAAGCCAAGGTTTCAGTGAAGCCCTGGCCGAAGAGTAGCGTGGAAACTAAAGCCGCTCGGTTTTCAGACCTGAGCGGCTTTGGTGTTTTTGTAATCGCATTTTGCCCACGTGAGCAAAACACGATTACCCTTCCCGGTTCAGTACGTTAGCCGCATGCTCGAACCTCGCCTTTAGCTCCGGCGTCATCTGCCCACTGACCACGTTTTCCAGTCTCGCCACACATCGAAGAATACGAGCTTTCGCTTCTTCGTCCGGATGCGTTCTGGCGTCGGCGGTGATCTGTGCCAGGTCAGCCATCACGACGACCGCCAGTTCATGCGCGTCCGGGCTTGGGTTTTGCGGTTTTGCTTTTGCTGCCATGTTGTTTCTCCAGTTCTTGGATTGAAAGTTTGGTATAGAAGCCGACGCACTTGCGATCTGAGCGCCGAATAAGAGCGAACCCGCCGGAGTCTTTTCGGAAGTAAAACCCGCTCGCCGTAACCTTCGGATAAGAGTCATCACGAACGAATTTTTTCGGCCTCCAAACGGGATTTGCGCCAGCGCCCCAAAGTGTTGAAAACACTGATGGTTGTTCGATTTTGCCCACGTGGGCAAAATCAGTGGGCAAAACCGGTTTGCTCACGTGGGCAAAAGTCTCGACTTCGCACGGTTTGCTCACGGGGGCAACTTGCGGTTTTTGAGACCTTTCTGATACCGGAAACGGCAAAACTACCCGGCTGTCCGTGCCGGTCATTCGCGCTTCTTCGGCGTATGTTTCCGGCTGTCCGCGCGCTGGTTGCTGAAGCGCCGATGAATCTGCCGCCGGTGTGATCACGGGCGGCAATGGATCCACCGGCGCAGTCAGTTTCCCCGCGGATCGTCCAGGATTCTGCCGCCTTGCCATCTGACAACCGGCTTGTCTGGCGGCGCTGATTGCGTCGGCGTAGTCTGCGTCTGCTCTTGATGATCTTCCGCGCCTTCAATGAAGCCGACAATGCTTTGCGCGTGTTCGATGCTGGCCTGTTC
>CAYLJQ010000760.1:0-3587 GCA_964383955.1 uncultured Heliomicrobium sp.
GCGATGAAATCAGCACATGGGCTGTTCCTTTGTTGGTCGAACACAAAGGAGGCAAACAGCTTGTTACCGCCGGAACGAACAAGATTCGCACTTACGACCCCAGCAATGGCAAATTGATTTGGGAATGCGCCGGTCTGGGGCTGAACGCCATTCCTGCTCCGGTTTGGCAAGATGATTTGGTTTTTGTCATGACTGGCCATCGCGACCCGAAACTGATGGCGATTCGGCTGGGTAAAGAAGGCGATTTGACGGGCACGGATGCAGTGGTTTGGAGCCAGACGCGCGGCACGTCCTACACGCCTTCGCCTGTGCTGCACGACAATAAGTTTTACGCGTTGACTGACACAGCCATGCTCAATTGCTTCGACGCTGCAACTGGGAAGCCTTTTTACCATCAGCAACGATTGCCGCAGCCCGATAATTTCAAGGCTTCTCCAATCGGCGCGGACGGCAAACTTTATCTTGCCAGTGAAAGCGGCGCGGTTTACGTCATCAAGATGGGGGAAAAGTTTGAAGTGCTGGCAACGAACATGCTGGAAGACCAGTTTTTCATTGCTTCACCGGTTGTTGCCGATGGCGAGCTTTTCCTTCGCAGCAGCACGCAGCTTTTCTGCATCAGCGACAACAAGGCGAAGTAAATTTAGAAGAAATTTGCGTCTGCCGTTGTGGCACATGCGTGTCTGATGTGGTTATGACTGTGCTCGTTTAATACCGCCTCTTTTCCAGCATCGTGGTGAAAGCGATGGCGTCGGGGAAAAACTGTTTGACCTGACTCGTGATCTTCTCAGCATTCAGCGTTTCCAGGTGGACGGCAATAATGTGTTTGGGCTTGATGTGATCTTTGACGATGGTCTGTCCCTCTTTTCCCACCAGCAGCCAATAAGGCAAAATGGCTATATCAATTCCTTCTTCGTCCAGATTGAACTTCTCAAAAATTCCCGTTTCAAATTCCACGTCACCCACATGCAACAGCTTCCTGCCGCCGAGTTTGATGACGTGCCCCAGGTTTTGAATCTCGCTGTTGCGCCCGCTGCCGTGTCCCAACCCCAGCATTTCAAACTCAATTCCGGCAACTTTCATGGCAACCCGTTCCTTCAAAGGCGGCGTTGCGCTCAGAACGCGCGTTCTGATTGCCTCGTATTCCTTGAAATTCTGCGCGACTTCGCTGGTCACCTGCTGCGAAGAGACCAGCACGGTTTTCGGGTTGTGCTTCAAGTGCAGACCGGCTGCTTCGGCATGAAAATGGTCGTAATGCCGGTGCGAAAAAAGAAGCAGGTCAATTTTTTCGAAGGGCGTTTGTGCGGTTTCGATCTTCTCCCGCTGCGTCGGTGGCAAAAAAGCATAGTGCGAAAAGCTACGGTCATTGCGGTGCAGCCCATCAACCAACACTTGCTTATCGCCGGATGAAAGGAGCACGCCTTCGTTGGCAATGTAGGTGATGTCCACGCCCGCCTGCTGCGGCAAAGCGCCATCTGTCGAGGATGCTGCGTCCGAAATCGGCGCGCCTTTTAAGATCCCTTTTACGTAGTAGGCAGCCGGAATGAAGGCGATGGCGGTCAGGATGCCAAGAATCAGCCCAAGTCGTTTCATCATTTTGACTCCCTGAATTTATTCCCTATGACTTTGTCCGTTTGCCAATACAGTAAAGAAATTGTGCCGTGCGGATAAATATCTGCCCATTGGAAATGGCGGGGGAACTAAGGCAAACATCATCCAGACTATTTTCCGCCAACACCTCAAATCTGGCTCCGGCTTTCAAAACAGTTGTGATTCCTTCTTCACTGGTGACGAACAGTTTGCCATCGGCCAAAACCGGTGACGCACTGTAGTCTCCGGGTTTCAGGCGTTGCGGTCCCCAAATTTCTTTTCCGGTCTTTGCGTCCAGGCAGCGCGCGATGCCTTTGTCATTGATAATGTAAAAATACTTGCCATCGGTTACGGGGCTGGGCACATCCGGTCCATTGCGCGATGACCAAAGGCGATGGGACTCGCCCAGAATACCACGCCCGCTGGCGTCTAAGGCCAACAATGGACGATCCGCCGCCGGAGCGTAAATCACGCCATCCGCAACGATGGGTGAAGATGCAATCCGGGAGGGTTCCTTTTCCGCGCTAAGGCCTGCGACCCGCCATAACTCTCGCCCATCCTTCACGTCATGCCCGGTTACCTGATCGCTGCCGTTTACGATTAACTCCACGTTGTTGCCGCGCATGACAATGGTTGGAGTGTTGTAGGCTTCGGCTGGTTTGAAAGCTGAAGTCACCGGAAAATCTGCTTTCCAGTGGGTTTTTCCCGTTTTTTTGTCAATTCGCAGCAGATAGGACGGATCGTTTTTCTGTGTGACCTGTAGGATCTGAATGTACAACGAGTCTTCGAACAAGAGTGGCGAAGAAGCGTGCCCGAAGCGCAGCCCAAAGCGGCCATAATCTTTCCACAGCTCGCGCTGCCAGATTTCGTTACCCGCAAAATCAAAGCCGTACAGCCGTCCGTAGGCATTCATCACGTACACGTGCTGGCCGTCCGTGACCGGCGATGGCGAAGAGGGGTTGTGTTTGTTCAGTTTGATGTTTTTGCCGCTGAGCGGTTTTTTCCAAACCACACCGCCCTGCTTTTTCTCAACGCACCACAGGAAAAGTTGCTCTCCTTCGGTGACGTTGAGAAAAATACGATCTTCCCAAATCGCTGGCGTGGCCGCGCTCAAACCCGGCAGGGCCAATTTCCAGGCAATGTTTTCTTCTTTGCTCCAACGCCAGGGCAGATTCTTTTCATTGCTTACGCCGTTGAGCGCTGGGCCGCGCCACTGCGGCCAGTTGTCAGCGAACGTGAGCGAAAACGAAACGGCAGCGACAAGTAAGACAGGCAGGATTTTTTTCTTTGGCATAACGTTACTTCTTCATCTTGATGTCCTGTGTGCAATGCAACACGCCCTGCTGGTCGCGCGTCAGTGAGCGAAGCGAAAATCCGCTGTTTTCTTGTGCGGCTCTGGCGCGAATGTCAGCGTTTACTTTTGGGTCTCCTTCAAACACGATTTCGAAGACGCGTTCCTGATACCCAGGCGCATTAACGTGATAGTGAATATGGGCAGGCGGACCATCGCCAGGATATGGCGCGGGTTTGATCGTGCTGTATTCATAGCGTCCCTGCGCATCCGTGCGCATATAACCCCGCAGGCGCGGATTGCGGTTGTCGTCAGTGGCTCCGAGCGTATATCTGCCCGTGGCGTCAGTGTGATAAACATAAACAGATGCGCCTGCCAGCGGCGTTTTGCCGTCGGCTCCAAACACGAAGCCGGAAACAATTAGCCGCTCGCCTTTTTCTTCTTTGGTTGTGATAGTGGTTTTTGACGGCGCATTCTTTTCCGCAACCGTTGGCGCTTGTGCGCGGACAATCACTGATAGTGAAAGCAGCATCAACAAAGTAAGCAGTTTCATTATTACCTCTCTTTATACGCAGCTTTTGCGCTGCAATGGTGGAAGTTTTCGCGCCAGCAGCTTCCGATTGTCCGGCGCGGCTTGAATCGAAGTCGTTAGGACTTCGGTAACCGTACGAGTAGTTCCTGAAAACGTGTTTCGGCGCGCAAGGGCTTA
>CAYLJQ010000761.1:0-3575 GCA_964383955.1 uncultured Heliomicrobium sp.
CTATTCAAATCGCATTCGCCGCTGGCCGAATCCTTGGCGGCGGCAGCGCATTATCGCGGAGCCAAACTGCTGAACGAATATCCGGCAACAATGAAAGTCCGCGACAAGGTGCTGACCTGCACGCTGTTGCTGCAAGCCGGTATTCCCACGCCGCGCACTTTCGTCACCGATTCGATTGAAACCTTGCGGCCTGCGGTTCAAAAGATGCCGATTGTCGTCAAACCGTATCGAGGCCGTCGCGGAATGGGCATCGAAGTTTGCCTGAACGAAGCCGAATTTGACGCGCTGGTTCAGCGCCGAGCAGCCGACGCTTCCAGCGACGAAGACGACGGCGGCGAAGACGGAACTGCCTTGGGCGAACGCCTGATCTTCGCGCAGGAATACGAAGATCACGAACCGTTTGATTACAAGGCTTACGCCATTGGCGATTACGTTTACGCCATCAAGCGCGTTTTCCCCGCCAAAACCAAAGAAGAAAAACTGGGCACACCCGTCGGCGACGATCCGGAACTGGTTGATCTGGTTCGGCGCTGCGGAAAACTGTTCGGTTTGCAGCTTTACGGCGTTGATCTGGTCAAAACGCCGAAAGGATATTCCGTAATTGAAGTGAACTGCTTCCCCGGCTTCAAAGGCGTGCCCGAAGGCGGCGAACGCATCGCCAAATTTATTCTGGAAAATGCAAAATAATTTGTGAATGAGGAGTATCTGCTATGAAGAAATACACCATAGCCTTTCATGCATTTTTGCTCTCGCTGGTGTTTCCAGTTGTGGGGTATGCCAGCACCATTAACGCGCGCATCGTTGATCTTTCCGGCCAGCCAATCCCGGATGTTCTGATTACCGTTAAAGTCTCTGGCTTTAATAATGGAGTCATTGAAACCCTGACAACAGACATCACTGGGCAAGCCAAGGTCAGTCTTAATAATTCTGGTGGTAGTAGCTGCAATTTGCTGGCTTATTCATTTACGCCCAGCAAACCGAATTATCAGTTCAGTCACGAATCAGTCCTGATTCCGTGTGGCCCGGCAAGCTCCACCCAAGATTTGCTGATCCGAGGCACCACTTTGCCCAAGCTCAGCAGCGTTTCAGCAGCCAATTATCAAACCGGGTTTACCAGCAATATGATCGTTGCTTCGTTTGGCGATGGATTAGCGACGACGACTGAAGCAGCGACCTCTTTGCCGCTGAAAACAACTTTGGGCGGACGCAGAATTTTGGTAACAGACTCTGCCGGAACAGAAAAAGCCGCAGGGTTGGTCTACGTTTCCCCTTCGCAAATCAACTACATCACGCCGCCGGACCTTGCGATAGGAGTAGCAACCGCCAAACTGGTTGATGAAAATGGCAATCTGATCAAGTTGGGTTTCCTAAACAGCATTGCGCTTATCGCCCCCAGTATTTTTACAGCGAATGCTGACGGTAAGGGAGTTCCAGCCGCGTTTGTCCTTCGTTCCAGTACGGGATTTCAGGTCTATGAACCCGTAGCACAATTTGACGCGGCTACCCAACAATACGTCCCCGTGGAAATTGACCTAGGGTCATCCTCAACAGAAGTCGTTATTCTGGTAATGTTCGGCACTGGATGGAGAAAAGCGAATGCTGCTGGCGTCAGCGCGTATATTGGTCCGTATCGGTATACCGATGCGGTCGAATACTTGGGACCACAGCCAACATTTGAAGGGTTGGATCAGATCAACATTCGCTTGGACCGCGGGTTAATGGGAAGAGGAGACACGACTGTTGACCTTCGGTTCGATTCCGAGCGTAATCGCGCAAACCTGGTACAAATCAAAATCAAATAAATAGTTTGGCAACATCAACGACTTGTGGTTTCATCAGAGAGGCTGTTTTGCTCCCCCAATATCAGGAAATAACATCAAAAGGGGTCTGTCTGTTCAGGCTGGAGAAAACTCAAGGAGATAATGGTTTATGAATGAAAATATGAACAAAGATACAAAAAGCCGCCCAAGCGGCAAATATTGGATGCTGATTTTGCTGGCGCTGTTTTTGGCGGCTGCCGTCGCCACGGAAAGGACTTCGGCGCAGTTCGGTTTTTCGGACAGTTCCGACAAAAAGTCCGACAAGAAAGAAAAGAAAGAAGCAAAGAAAAAGTCGAAGTCTGACGACGACGATGATGACGACGACGACGACAAGGAACAAAACAAGGCATCTGAAAAAGAAGCCAAGCGGGCTGAAAAGGCGCTGAAAGAAGCCAACGAAAAAGCCGCGAAAGAAGCCAAAAGAACTGAATCGAAATCTTCATCAAAATCCTTATCCGCAGCCGCTCCCTCTGGCGGAGCCGCTTCGACAGAAGGGCTGGAAGCCATTTATGCAACCGTTGAAACCGATCCGGTTCCCAGCGGAGGCGATGCCGCAGACGACCCTGCCATTTGGATTCATCCCACTGATCCCACGCTCAGCACAATCATCGGAACCAACAAACAGGGCGGCCTGGCCGTTTACGACCTAAGCGGCAAACAGATTCAGTATCTGGCTGACGGCCAAATGGACAACGTTGACCTGCGCGAAGGCTTTACGCTGGGCGGGCAGAAAGTCGCCATCGTTGCCGCTGGCAACCGCAAAGACAATTCCATTGCGCTGTACAAAGTGAACCCGCAAACGCGCCAGCTTGAAAACGTCGCCGCTCGCGCAATCAAACACGGAATTGTCGCTTACGGAAGCTGCCTGTACCGGAATGAAAAATCCGGCAAAGTTTATTATTTCGCCACCAGCAAATCCGGCGATGTCGAACAGTGGGAACTACTGGATAGCAACGGCAAAGTTGACGCGAAAAAAGTCCGCAACTTCAAAGTCGGCACGGTTGTCGAAGGCTGTGTGGCAGATGACCATCTGGGCCAGTTTTACGTCAGCGAAGAAGCCGTTGGCATCTGGAAATACGGCGCAGACCCCGAAGCCGGAGCCACACGCACGCAAGTCGCCAAAGTCGGAGACGGACATTTGTTCGCCGATGTTGAAGGTCTGGCGATTGCGTACGGCGCAAACGGCACGGGTTACCTGATGGTTTCCAGCCAGGGCAATCATTCGTATGTCGTTTATCGCCGCGAAGGCAATAACGAATTCGTCAAGAAGTTCCGCATTGCCAACGGCGATAAAGTTGACGGCGCGGAAGAAACGGACGGCATTGACGTGACAATGGCAAATCTCGGCCCTGCATTCCCCAATGGAGTTTTTGTCGCTCAAGACGGCTTCAATGACAAAGGCAATCAGAACTTCAAACTGGTTCCGCTTCAATCAATCATCAAGCAGTAAACGAAACTTTTCATCTGCACAGTCGCATCAAGAATCCCGAAGAAAGTTTTTCTTTCGAGATTCTTCGTGCGGCTTTGTGGATGATGCAGGTGAACTTTAAGTGAAACGCTGCCCGGTTTGCCAAAGCGAATTTACTGACAACTACACTTTCTGCGATCAGGATGGTTCCGCGCTTGCCGTTATACAGGTTGAGTTGCAAGCGCGATTGACGATTCATCATCCAGACGGCCGCGTTCAGGAATTCACGCTCCCTTCTAAACCTGCCAGTATCGGCAAAGCTCCCGAATGCGACATTTTTATTGCGG
>CAYLJQ010000762.1:0-3566 GCA_964383955.1 uncultured Heliomicrobium sp.
CGAGTCCGACGGTTGTAATTTAATAGCCATATAGGAGATGGAGCAGTAAAGAATGAAAAAAATTATGACATTGGCGCTGATTGCTGGTTTGGCTCTGGCTGTTGCCGGAGTAATGCCCGCTGTTGACGCCAAAACATCGCCCCAGATACTCACTGGCATTCTCAACAAGATGGAGACTGCCCATAAACAGATGAAAAGCCTGAAAGCCGAGCTAATTCAGGAAAGGATCAATCCCCAGATCGGCAGTAAGGATTCCGATTACGGTTCGGTGATTTACAAACCGGCTGCCGGTAAGGAAAAAGGCAAATTGCGGATTGATTACACCAAGCCAGGAATTAAAAGCCTGTCTGTGATCGGCGAAAACTTCACATTTTATGAGCCGAAGCTGAATCAGGCGATGAAGAGCACGGTCAATAAAGCCACCAAAGGCAAAGCTGGCGCGAATTTGATTGGTTTGGATGGATCGCTGAAATCCTTGTTAAATAGCTATAACGTTGATTATGTCGGCGATGCCAATGTCAACGGCCAGTCAACAACGATTCTTCGGCTGTTACCGAAAAGCAAAGGCGACTACAACTCGATTGACATCTGGGTTGCACAGAGCGGATTGCCAGTGCAATGGAAGATGGTCGAACGCAATGGTGATTACACTGTCATCACGCTGAAAAACACGCAGGTCAATACGAACATTGCCGATTCGGCATTCGTCATCAATCTGCCGGGCGGCACCAAGATCCTGGATAAACTGTAAGCTGCGGTTCGCATTTACTTCTTTATCATTCAAAATAACTCAACGGTTGCGAAAAGGACGAGCCGATAGCGCTCGTCCTTTTCGTCAAAATACAAACCCGGTCCCAAAGGACCAGGAAATAAGGTACTTCACCCGTACCGCTGGATTTTTCAATGACAGACCTAAGCAGCAGCAAATTGAGCAGGCACGTCCGCGAAGCCAAACTCGTTGCCAAAGGCCTGGCTTCGACCAAGCATCCGATTCTGGCGCATGTTATCCCGATGCGCCGATGCAATCTGGCTTGCGGATACTGCAACGAATACGACAAGGTTTCCGAACCCGTGCCGTTTGAAGAAATGAAGCGGCGGCTGGACAAGCTGGCTTCGTTCGGCACAAACACAATCACCATCAGCGGCGGCGAGCCAATGCTCCATCCGCAGATTTTCGACATCATCACCTACATTCGCTCGCATGGAATGATCGCCGGACTGATCAGCAACGGTTATTACATGACCCGCGAGAACATAGAAAAGCTCAATCGCGCGGGTCTGGAGTACCTGCAAATCAGCATTGATAACGTCAAGCCCGACAAAGTCTCACAGAAGAGTTTGAAAGTGATTGACCGTTATCTGGTTAACTTGTCGAAATACGCCAAATTTCATATCAACATCAATTCGGTGATTGGCGGAGGAATTCAAAACCCCGAAGACGCCGTGACAGTTTCAGAACGAGCGGTCGAACTTGGCTTCGGCTCAACGCTCGGAATCATTCATGATCATAGCGGCCAGTTAAAACCTTTGAGCGGCAGAGAGGAGCAGGTTTACCAAAAGCTTCGCCGCTTCGGGAAAAAGAAATTCGGCTGGTTGAATCAGTTTCAGGACGATCTGGCTTATGGGCGTTCGCATAACTGGCGCTGTCGTGCTGGAGCACGTTACCTGTACATTTGCGAAGACGGCCTTGTGCATTATTGCTCGCAACAGCGAGGCTATCCGGGAATTCCTCTGGCCGAATACACACGCGAACACATCGAACACGAATTCCGCACAGAAAAACCCTGCGCCAAATTCTGCACCATTGCCTGCGTCCAACAGGTTGCGATGCTGGACAACTGGCGCGCTCCGCAAGAACCCTTTGACATTCCCGAAGCCTTTCCAAAACACGTCAATCAGGGTGATCTGGCTGATGAGGTCGTTCGAGCAGAATCCTGAAACCGTAAACAGCCTGTCCGTTAAAACCAAACGCCGAACTGCAAAAAAGATTGCTGTTCGGCGTTTTGCTTGATTCGGGAAACGGTTGTGAGCCGCTTAGTTTGTCTGCTGTACAGGTGCGCCGCATTTAGCCAGCAAGTTGTAAAACTCCGGCAGAGACACGGACGCAGCTTCGGCACCAGAGATTTCGGTTTCCCTTTTGGCGATTAAACCAGCCACCGCAAATGCCATGGCAATGCGATGGTCGCCATAGGATTCTACGCGAGCGCCATTCAGCGTCTGTTTGCCTGTCAGCTGTAAACCATCATCGAACTCCTCAACTTCGATTCCCATCAGCCGCAAGTTATCCACGATAGCGCGGATGCGGTCGCTTTCTTTGACGCGAAGTTCGCGGGCATCGCGGATTTTCAGCGTGCCTTCCAGTTGAGTTGCAGCGACCGCCAAAATCGGGATTTCGTCAATCAGATTGGCAATTACATTTCCGGATAGTTCCAGATCGCCACTGAGTTTCGAGGAGCGAATAATAAAATCCGCCACGGGTTCGCCGTGAGCCAGTCGCTGATTGACGACTTCGATTTGCCCGCCCATTTGTTTCAGCACATCAATCAGCGCGGTTCGCGAAGGGTTGACGCCAATATGCCGCAAGCGGATTTCTGCGTTTGGCGCAATCAATGCCGCAACGATGAAAAACGCTGCCGAAGACAAATCGCCCGCAACCGTGTAATCGCCTAGAGCTTTTAACGGCTTGCCGCCGGTGACGGAGATTCGTTCGCCCTCTGCCGTTGTTTCAATTTCGATTGCCGCGCCGGTTTCCCGCATCATCACTTCGGTATGGTTTCGCGTCGGCGTTTTTTCGATAACCGTTGTTTTGCCATCGGCGAATAACCCGGCCAGCAAGACGCACGATTTGACCTGGGCGCTGGCCACGGGCGGAGTGTACTCAATCGCTTTCAGGTTGCCGCCGCTGATTTTGATCGGTGCGAAGTTGTCATCACGCGCTTCTATTTTCGCGCCCAGCAAGCGAAGCGGATCAATGACGCGCTTCATGGGGCGGCGCTGAATGCTTTCGTCGCCAGTGATTTCGGTTGTGAAGTTCTGTCCCGCCAAAATCCCGGACAGCATACGAATCGTTGATCCGGAATTGCCCGCGTCCAGCATCTGCGACGGCGGGTGCAATCCGCTCAGGCCAACGCCATCAATAATGATTTGCTGCGGCAAACGTTGAATATGAACGCCCATGGCTTCCATGCAATCCAGGGTGTTCTGGCAATCGCGCGCGGATGAGTAATTGCGCAAAGTGGACTGTCCATCGCCGATGGCGGCAAACATCGCAGAGCGGTGAGAGATGGATTTATCTCCTGGTAATTGGAAATCGCCGCGTAAAGACGCGGCTGGAGCGATTGTGACCAATACAGTTTCTTGATTTTTGTTTTCAGACATTTTGAATTTTAAGTGCGTTGGAACTTTACCGGTAAACCTACCGTAGTCACGGGCATCCTGCAAAGTCGTTTTCTTGACATGACTTTTTTTACTGTGTTACACAATGCCCGACTTAGACAAAAGCGCCTGATAGCAAAATGCTAGGGCGGAGATTGCGCGGGCATCTTAACAGATCAAAATTCGCCTGA
>CAYLJQ010000763.1:0-3562 GCA_964383955.1 uncultured Heliomicrobium sp.
TGCCCGGCTGGTTTACGAAAGGTTCGGACATAAGAGAGAAACTAACGACTGATCAACTGCAACACCTGGACAACGTCTGCAGCTTGGAAAATACCTACGCGAAAAGATTGGTGGAATTGAGTAAAACGCTTGGCAAAAAGCCGGTTTCACAAAAAGAACTGGCCAAGGTGGCAGGAAAATTCGTGGATATTTCCGATGACCTGAATGAGTTTACGCCAAATGCCTTCTTTGCGATTTTCGACCGTCTGGTTCAAGAGTCGCTGAAGATTGCCAACGACAGTCGAAACTTCCGGCAGTCATCCATGATTCTGGAAATCACGCCGCCCGGCACTACGAAAAGCGTGAAGAAAGTGCTGACACAGCCACGCTAGTTCAATTCCTTCGCCTTTCTGGACAGATGAACATCTGTCCAGAAAGGCGGCTTTTTAAGCCCGCCTCAATTCTTCGTATACGAAATCAGCGCAACGCGAAGCCAACGCCATCACCGTCAAGGTTGGATTCTTTTCCGAATAATCAATGAAGCCGCTGCCGTCCGCGACAAACAGGTTTTTCACGTCGTGCGATTGCAAATACGGCGTCAGCACGGAAGTTTTCGCATCATTGCCCATTTTGCAGGTTCCCACCCAGTGAACGCTGTCCACGCCGGGCATAGGATTTGTGCCAGTGATGACGCCGCCGGAAGCTTCAATGATTTCGGAAATCTTTTCGGTTGCGTCGTTGAAAATGGCGCGGTCTTCCGTCGTCAATCCAAAATGCACCTTTGGCACCGGCAAACCATAAACATCTTTCACTGTTGGATCGAGTTCGACATATTTTTCAGGCGACGGAATCATTCCGTTTTGCGAATACAAACTAATCAGCGACGGAGCCCGTTCACGAACCTGGCGCTTGAAGCCAGCGCCGAAGCCTTCGACTTTCTGACCAAACGAAGGATTGGAACTGCTGACGCGCGAACCGGAATCCACAATGATGTGATAGCCCTTCGGAAAATTCGGGTGCGGCTTTTCCCAATAAAACGAAGCGATGTACGCATGGCCGCTTTCCGTTCCGTCGTCGTTGAACACTGGCGCGTTGTTCAATTGCTTCAGATACCCTTGCGCGCCTGAACTTGTATGGGTGATCAGGTTTTTGCCAACCAGGCCGCTGGAATTGGCCAACCCGCTCGGGAAGTGCGCGGATTTCGACATCAGCAACAACCGCGCCGATTCAATCGGCCCGCAAGCCAGAACAATTTTCTTCGCTTTGACTTCGTAACTCCTCCGAGTTCGGGCGTCGAAATAGCGCACGCCAGTGACAGTCTTGCCGTCTTTGCTGACGATGACTTCGGCGGCGTTGGCGTAAAGCAGCAGTTTGCATTTGCCGGTTTTCAGCGCGCGCGGCATCGCGGTGTTGGCCGACGTGTATTTGGCGTCAACGTCGCACCCGCGCATGCAATGGCCGCAATAATGACAAACCGGTCGTTTGGATTCGTGGCGTTCAGTCAACAGAGCTTTGCGGGCGGTAATCATTCTGAACTTGTTCGCGTCCAGCTTGTCGCATCCTTTTTTGATCTGATGCGCCGCGCACAACCACGGCAATGGTTTCTGAAACACTCCGTCGGGCACATTTGGATGATGATCGTAATTGCCTGTTACGCCCATCAACCGTTCCATGCGGTCGTAATACGGCGACAGTTCTTCGTATTTGACCGGCCACGTCGCGAAATCAAACGTGCTGTTGCGCCAGCTCAAGCCCGCCCACAACAGAGATTTGCCGCCGACGGCTTTGGTCAGAAAGTGGTCGAAGCGCTGATATTCGCCCGCTTTGGTAAACGGTTCTTTTGTGCGATCCACCGTCAGATGCTTTCGCGGATCCCAGCCTCTGCCGTTTTTCGGCAATTCATACGGCATCGTGTGCGAGTAAAAATCCTTGGCCGGATCAACCCACTTGCCCGCTTCCAGCACAACGACGGAAGCGCCTTTTTCAGCCAGTTGCATGGCAACCACACCGCCTGCTGAACCGGAACCGACAACACAGACATCGTATATTTCAGAGCTTTGACTCATTGCCTGACTCTCCGTTTTCGTAGCGCAGGTTTTCCAACCTGCGCAAGACTTTCTCGAAAGCTATCTTCCTGTTTGAAAGCATTGGTTGTGTACGCATGGGCAGGTTGGAAAACCTGCCCTACTTTTTTCGTAGCGCAGGTTTTCCAACCTGCGCAGGACTTTCTCGAAAGCTATCTTCCTGTTTGGAAGCATTGGTTGTGTACGCATGGGCAGGTTGGAAAATCTGCCCTACGGTTTTGGAGCCGTCACCATCGGGAAATCGTCCGTGCGGAACGGCGTCGCGGGCAATCCGGCTTTATTCCACAGATTCAGCACCGGCCAGTTTTCCCAGCCGAAGCGCACAGCTACAGGCTGTGCGACTGACGCGCTTTGAACGATGATTTTATTGCCTTTGATTTCTGCTTCGGCGGGAACGAATTTTCGGTCGGCTCCGGCAATGGTGAACCCAGTCAGCTTTCCGTCTTTGGCAACCAGGCCGCCGCCAACGTGATTGAAACTCAGTTCAATGCTGCTGCCTTTCACTTTCATCGCGGAATACACCGGTCCGGAGTAATCAATCTTTTCACCATACGCAATTGCACGCGCAGCCAGCGCCAAGCGTTCCCCGACAGGTTGTTTCTTTTTCGGATGAATGTCTTTTTCTTCGCCAACGTCAGTAATGACAGCCATTCCGGTTTTCGGCAATTTCAACGTCATCAATTGAGCTTCGCGCAATTCCGCATACGTGTACGGGGCTGGTGGCGCATATGGCGCAAGCTGCACAAACAGAAATGTGAAATCGCTGCCCCAATCTTTGCGCCAGTTTTCGATCATTCCCGGAAAGATCGAACGGTATTCAAACGCGCGATTGGCGTTGGATTCGCCCTGATACCAGATGGCTCCGCGCAAAGCGAACGGAATCAGCGGCGCAATCATTCCGTTGTACAAGCCCGACGGACGGTTGACGTTGCCCGGCCCCATCGGCCTTCCGGGAGCAGCCGGAGCCGGTTTGCCAGCGGCTTTGGCGTCCGCCGCGTCCTTTCTGTATTTTTCCATCGCGGCTTCCCATTTGGCGTTTGCTTCAGGAAAAGCTTCCAACGCTTTCGCGTACCGCTCGCGAACTCCGGCAAACCGCGCGTCGTTACCGACAACCGTTGGGCTGGTCCACGCTTCGGACAGCGTTCCTCCGACCGAAGAATTGATCAAGCCGACTGGAACTCCTTGACGCGCCAGATGCAGCGCGCGACCGAAAAAGTACCCGACCGCCGAAAAGCTGGCGACCGATTCCGGCGAACATTCTTTCCAGTCGCCTTTGACGTCGGCGATGGGCGCATCCTGTGGAACGCGCGGCACACTGAACAATCGAATCTTCGGATGATTTGCCGCGGCGATGTCTTCTTTGGCGTTGGCGGTTTGCGTCATTGCCCACTGCATGTTCGATTGGCCGCTGCACAACCAGACTTCGCCAACCAGAATGTTTTTGATCGTCACGGTGTTCGATCCGCTGAGCTTCATTTCAAACGTCCCACCGGCTTTCA
>CAYLJQ010000764.1:0-3555 GCA_964383955.1 uncultured Heliomicrobium sp.
CTCCTTTTGAACCAACAACGCCTCCAGGAACTCCACCGGTTACCCCACCTGGAACGCCACCAGGAACACCTGTTGAAACTGCGGATACGACTGGCTTGGACTGTACCGTAGTAGGATCAGGAATTTTCTCAGGCGGCTTGGTTGGCGCAGTAAATGTCGTGATTTCAGGAATGTTTTTCACGACAACAGTTTGTGCCGGCGGTGGCGCAGCAGGCGGCGGCGGCGGCGGCGCAAGCATTGACTGCACATCAAGCGCATCAACAAGATTTGGGTTCATCCACACGATTGTACCAATGGCAATACTTAACAAGGCAACTACGTAGATTAAAGACGTAATAACCATGAATTTGCCAGTTCGTGCATTTTCCGAACCATGCTTGGTAGATTCAACTAAGTTATCGAACATAGCTTACAGCCCTCCCATTGACTTCAATCGCCGACGGGTCAGGTGATCAAATACTGTTCGCACCTGATCACGACAAAAAACCATTTCCGCCTTAGCAAAAGCAATATAGGCAGACAAGAGTCATTGACCTAAACCAATGAATGCAAAATTGACTACGATTTTTTCTTATTGATTGAGACGATCTGCCTCGAACCGAACGAACTCGCCAACCCGATACCTTGCTAATAGATTGTTAGCCGGATCCTTTGCACAAAACCTTCCGACTACCCAAGTAAGTCGCACAAGAGCAACTTTAGAAAAAAGCCGCGCCTTGCCCATTGTTCCTTACCTGCATTCGCAAGCTACCACAATTACTTGATATTTACCTGACAACCTTGATTACTTCGATTTTTGACGGGCCAGCAACGATTGGAGTCTACTATCTGACCTATTATTCGTCAAGACGCTCCACCTAATTTTGTTTTACCAAATTGCCGCGTTAATCATCCCGATAAACGCATAGAAAACAATCAGTTAGCCTTTAAGCCTACTTGCCCTTCTTTCGTGGCTTCCTAGGGGCAGTAGAGATGCCCGCTGCTGCCAATAACTGCGGACTTACTCCAGTTGAAGACAAAGTAGCAGCCTCTTCATTCGAAGAGGAGGAAGAATTTTCGCTGACTTTCACGCCTGTTTTCCCTGCTCGGCCCTTGGCCCTCCAGGCTTCCCACCAAAGCATAAACGGACTGGCAATGTACATTGTGGAATATGTACCAATCAAAATACCGATGAACAAGCTCCAGGAGAAACTTCTCAGCACCTCTCCACCAAAGACCAACATCGCGCATACAGTTAGAAATGTTAGGCCGGATGTGATAATTGTTCTCGAAAGGGTTTCGTTAATAGCATCATTGGTAAGCTTTTCCAGGCCTTCCCGTCGCTTGGTTTTCAACATCTCGCGAATGCGATCAAAAATCACGATGGTGTCGTTCATCGAATAACCAACCAGCGTCAGCAGGGCTGCTACCACGGTCAGATTGATCTCCCATTGCATGATAGAGAAAATACCGAGCGTCACCAGGACATCATGAAAAACGGCGATCACTGCGCCAATACCGAATCCCCAGGATTTGAAGCGAAAGGCCACATAAATCAACATCGCCAGACAAGAGATAATTGTGACGATAATGGCGCTAGTTCTGAGATCGGCACCGACTTGCGGACTGACTGCCTCCGCACTTTTGACTGCCGCAGCGCCTGTAAAGAATTGTTGCCGTATGGTCTCACCTATTTGAGGAGGAACACCATTGATATTGACGATTTCACTAATATCCGCGACCAGCCCACCTCGTGATTTTTCACGGTAATCAATAATTGATCGGGCGGCTTCTTCAGCGCTTTGGGCGTCCAACTGGGCACGTGAAATTAACTCTGATTTTAAGCTGTCACTGCCAATTGTATTGATGTCAATTTTCCCTTGCGTCGAAGGATCATTGAAGCTTGCCAGCGCAGCTAGTATTTTTTGCTTACCAATGTCGGCATCATCCAAGGCCTTAGCTGCTGTCACAGATTGACCTTCCTGTTGCTGTACCTGAACGAGGTTGGGCAAACGAACAAGGACCTCATTTTTCGGAGCCTGTCCGATTTCGTCTCCAACAAGCTGTAACGTAACTTTGGTAGTTTCTATCCCTTGCTTGCCTAATTCTTCGCGAATTTTGGCCAGATCAGGGGCGGTCTTGAACTTTACCGTTGCCAGCGTACCGCCAGAGAAATCCACTCCAAGATTGAAGGGTTGCGTGTTGTCTTTGCCATCAAAGGCGCGATACACGACGGAGCCTAATCCAGCAAGAATCAGAACCCATGAAAGGCCCATGAACAGCCATTTCTTGCCCAAAAAATCGTATTTTGTGTTCTTAAAAATCTCGATCATAATTTTGGTGATCGTTGGTCTGGAGCGATCAATCCACAGTTAAGCGACTTAACCACCCAACCCCGATCAAACTCCTTCAAATCAAATGCTTAGTGATTCTGCCTTGCGGCCGCCGCGATTCAAAACCCAGAGGAAGATCGTACGTGACACGTAAACTGCCGTAAAAAGGTTCGCCAGCAGGCCGATGGTCAAAGTCACGGCAAACCCTCTGACTGGCCCCGTTCCGAAAATGTAAAGAAAGGCAGCGGAAACGATGGTCGTAACGTGTGTATCAATGATTGTGACAATAGCCTTGTCAAATCCAGTGGCAACTGCTGAAGAGACAATCTTGCCTGCTCGCAATTCTTCTCGGATGCGCTCAAAAACAAGCACATTCGAATCCACCGCCATACCAATCGTCAAAATGATGCCTGCGATTCCTGGCAGCGTCAGTGTTGCTCCGAAGATCGCCATGCCGGCTAACATAATAATCAGGTTGAGCACCAGAGATAACACGGCATTCATACCCGAAAACCTGTAGTAAAAGAGCATGGTAATAATAACCAGCGCCAAGCCGACCAGGGACGCCACGACTCCTTGGCGAATTGAATCCGCACCCAGCGATGGACCTACAGTACGCTCTTCTATGTAAGTGATTCCAGCAGGCAATGCGCCTGAGCGTAAAACCAGCCCAAGGTCTTCTGCTTGCTGCGGCGTGAAATTGCCTTCGATTTGACCGCTGTCAGTAATTTTGTTGCGCACAACAGCAACGCTACGAATCTCATTTTCCAGAACCACGGCCAGATAATTCCCAATGTTATTTTCCGTCCAGGTTCCGAATTTCTCAGACCCGCCAGGTTTCAGTGAGAACCCAACGTAATACCCAAAACCCTGCTGATTGGGAACACCGCGCGCTTCTCGCAAATCACTGCCGTTGATCACTGCCGCTTTATCAACAATGTACCAGCCGGTGTCAGATGTGCCGTCAGTCTTTTTCTCGCGGTTTGGCAAAACTTCCTTGTTAGTGTCCCCAGCAATCGTGGCTTCTGCCTGCTCTTTGGTGTCAAACTTTTGACCGGTTGCTGGCCGAATTTCCAGGCGCGCTGTAACTTTCAACAATTCCTTCACGCGCTCTGGATTATCAACTCCAGGCATTTGCAGCAGGATTTGATGATCTTCTTCTTTGCCTCGCAACTGAACTGTCGGCTCGGCCACGCCATATTGGTTAATCCGCTGTTCAATAATGGTCTTCGCTTGTTCTGTG
>CAYLJQ010000765.1:0-3551 GCA_964383955.1 uncultured Heliomicrobium sp.
ATCTGGGAGATAACCAGCTCGAATCGAAACACAAGCTTTTAGGATGCTTGGTGATGATGTTTTTCCGATTGACTACGGGGAGGGTCAGTCGAGGGCGTTAATGAACTGGCGGGCTGCATTAAAACATCGGCCTCTAATTCTGTCAATTACCTTTTCTTCTAATGTTGGCTCCTGCGCGAGCAGTTCGCTCGCGCAGGATTTCAAACGGCAAATTCATTTGATGCTGAGCTTTAAGGTATTGGCGATTTTGCCGCCAACAACCAGAACGACATCCACTTCACCACGATTGGCCAGGTTTTTGGGCAGCAGGATGTTCAGTTGATCCAGTCCGACAAAACCGCCTTGCGGCCCGGCGTACTGCACAGTTACGGGAACTCCTCCAACTGTTACTGACACATTTGAAAGCCCGCCGTTGAACCGAAAGCCGGAACCGTACAGCACAGCGAAAACCTGATCGCTGGCAATGCCCAAATCAACGGGCACCGGCACAAATCTGCCTTGCCCCGAATCAAACCGATTGATCGGTGCATTGATCTGCGCTCCGCTGCTCGTAATTCGCAACGCAAACCCTGCCGCCACGTCTTTGCCAGTTGAATTGGCAGAGAAGAGGCTTGGAGCAACAGTTGACACTTCCACCATGCCGGAAGAAACCGTTCCGTCATCGGCTGTGATGTTGATGGTTGCGGTTCCTGCCGCTGTTCCGGCAGGGATCAGGAAATTGGTTTGTGTCGGGGCGACGAAAAACAACGGCGCAAGTCTTTCAACGCCTCTCGCGTCACGAACGACTACCCGGGTTCCCGCCAGAACGGTTGGCAATGGGACGGTGCCACCGAGTTCCGTTCTGGTAGACAAACCGCTTCCAAACGCAGCGACAATTGTTTCCGCCGCAATGCCTGTTGCGCTGAAACTGGCTGCCGAAACCGTGGCCAGCGTGCGCGAAGTCGTCAGCCGAAACACGCCGCGTCCGTGCGTCGCCGCAAACAGCGAATTGGTGGCGGTTTGATACCGAAGCATCAAAACAGAAACGCGCGGCATTCCATTGCCCAGCCGTTCCCAGGTCGCTCCGCCGTTGGTGGTTTGAAAGACTCCCAAATCGGTTCCGATGTAAATCGTGTTTGGGTTCGTCGGATGGATCGCTGCTGAATTCGCAGGCGTGTCAGGCAAATTGCCGCTGATGTCGGTCCAGGTGGTGCCGCGATTATTGGTCAGGAAAATGTGGCCGGGCGTAGTCGGCGTGTTGGAGTTGAACCCGGAAAATGTAACCACCGCGCGTTGGGAATTCGCCGGATCAAGTCCAATATCCGTCACGAAGCGGTTCGGCAGCGGAGTTTTGGTCAGATTGGTGAAAACCCCGCTTGCCCCTGAACCGGCATTCGTTGTGATCTGTACCGCGCCATCGCTGGCGCCAGTCCACACGATTTCCTCGTTGTTGGCTCGGCTGGGATGAGCGGCAACTGCGGTCAATCTACCAGTGCCTTTGGTCAGGTCAGTGCCGAATCCGTCGCTGCTGGGGCCAACCCCGTTCCAGGTGATGCCTTGATCCGTGGAGCGGTACAGCCTGTGCGTTCCCAGGTAAACGACATTGCCGTTTTGTCCTGTGAAGCCCGTGTGCAATGCCATCGGCGCATAAAACGAAACCCGGTCGGCAGGATTAAAGCCGCCCGGAAACGCCGAACAGCCAAAACAGCCTCGCCGCAACCAGGTGTTCCCGCCGTTGAGCGAAATCTCCGGGCCGATCTGTGCTCGTTGGCCGCCGGAATTACTTTGATTGAAAAACGTGTGATACAGCACTTGAGGATTGGATTGGTCCACCAGCGCAAAGCCGCCGTCGCCGCCGCGCGTCAACCGCCAACTCAGGCTGCCCGTGAAAATGTTCGTGCCGTTGTCCTGCGTTCCGCCGATGACAAAGTTTGGGTTGGTCGGATGCAGCGCAAGAGATTGAAACTGCGTGATGCTCAGGTTTGGATTCAGGCTTCTCCAAACGACGATGTTGGCTGTGGCGTTGTTGGTTCGCCAGATTCCGCCGTCGTTTCCTGTGAATAGGGTGTTGCGGTTCGTCGGGCTGACGACGATGGCGTGTGTGTCGGCGTGCAATCCGACATTTCCATCGCCCTGGCTCAGATCGCTCCAGGTTTGGCCGCCGTTCAAACTGCGAAAAACTGTTCCGCCATTATTCGCACTATTCGCCGATGTTCCGTAATACACGATGTTGGCATCAGTCGGATCCACGGCAACCGCCAGATTGTAACCAGCCTGCCCGGAAGTTTGCGGCGTGGCGACTTTTGTCCAGTTGTTGCCGCCGTCTGTAGAGCGCCAGATTCCCAGCAGGTTGTCGTTCGGGTCGGCAAACGCAGCATAAACCGTGGATTCGGTCGAAGGCTGAATCGGCGGGCCAGCAGCCATTTCCACGCGGGTAAAAGTCGGGTTTGTTGCGTTGGCTGAGGGCAAGCCGCCTTCCAGCTTTGTCCAGGTATTCAGTTCGCCGCCTTGGTCGGAGCGGTAAATTCCCAGATTTAATATTGCTGCATAAACGCGCTGCGGTTTGCGCGGGTCAACCAGCACATCGGTTGCAGAACGATCTATATCAAAATTTCCAGGATTCACATTGCGCCAATTTGCGCCGCCATCCGTGGATTTCCAGATTCCTCGATTGCCGATGGCCACAAGTCCGGCTCCGCCTGATGCCGACGACATCACGCCGATGTTGGTCGCCGCGTACAACGTTTGTGTGTTGCTGGGGTCAATTTCGATGGCCAGAAAGGAACAGTTGACAAACGATGGCAGGTTTGGCGCTGTGGTCGAAATTGGCCCCAGGATTTGTGTCCAGGTGCTGCCACCGTCCGTGGTTTTCAGCAAGCCCTGCCCGTAATACGTGTCACCGGCTCGATTGCCTTCGCCTGTGCCGACGTAAATCACGTTTGGATTCCCAGGATCAATCGCCATTGCGCCGACAGCCAGCGAAGGCTGGTTGTCCATCAGCGGAGTCCAGTTCGATCCATTATCAATCGAACGCCACAAACCTCCGTTTGCTGATCCGACATAAACAGTCTGATTGGACGTGCCGTTGTAGCCCGGATCCAGCGCAATCGCCGTCACGCGTCCGGAAACCGCAGAGCCATTGTTATCAAAAGTCTGCCCCTCCGCGATTGGCGCTGGCCCCAGCGCAGCCCAGACGGCTTGCTGTTCAGGCGCGACAGTTTCGCCCCGCAACGCCCGGAGCTGGCTCAGCCGCGTTTCTTCGTCCTGAAGCTGTTCGCGCATTCGGAAACCGGCTTCGGCTGGAATGGTTTGCGCCGGATAAGCGCGCTGGTAATAAAACCAGTCAACGCGGCGTTGCCCAACGCCTTCCTCTTCTTCCTTATCCACAAGCTCCGTTGGAGCCACAGTTCTCAGTTCGGGATTTCTTTCTTTAGGTTCCACTTGTTTGCCTGATGGAAAAGATTTTGTTGAAGCGCTTTCAGCGGATGCCGCATCTGGGACTTCCAAATCGTGTAGTTTACCGGCTACGCCAGGCTGGCTAGCTGAAGATTGAACCGGAACCCTGTGAGTTC
>CAYLJQ010000766.1:0-3530 GCA_964383955.1 uncultured Heliomicrobium sp.
GGTACTCACAAGGAAGCTTGCGAATCAAGCTCTTGAACGAGTGGTTGATTGATCATCGAAGACTTTTTCCAGAAGGTAACGCTTAAATTGGTAATTAATGAAAAAGAGATTGCGCAACTGCTAATCACGATTGATCCGGAAATCGTTAGCGACACGCCGGTCTTTCGTGGCACGCGCGTTCCGGTAGACGCTTTGATCAACAATCTGGAAGCTGGCCTGACGCTAGATGAATTTCTTGAAAACTTTCCTACTGTTACACGCGAGCAGGCCTTACAGGTTTTGGACCTCACTAAGTCAATTCTGTTGAAACTGAGGCCAGTAGCCTGAACGTCGTTCCTGATGAACGCCGCTGAACAATTCCTTTTCTGACAGATGTCTAACTTGCTTCCTGCTCAATGCTGAAATCCGCTATCTTGACGATTCACTGATCCACGAAATTTCCAAAGACTGAACAAGGAGAAATAAACGATGGCTTCAAAATGGCGCGTAGCCATTCTGGGTTTGGGACATTGGTATTCGGCTTATAACCTGGCGCGGGCGCTGCCGGAATATACGAAGGCGGAACTGGTGGCCGTGGCTTGGCGCAATCGAACGCAACTGGATGAGTTCGCCAGCACATTTCACATCGAAGCGTACGAGGATTACGAAAGCGTTCTGCAGCGCAAAGATGTGGATATTGTTTTGATCGCGGCCCCAGTGGCAGAGATTCCGGAGTTGACGATTCGCGCGGCGCAAACGGGCAAGCATATTTTGCTGGGCAAGCCGATGGCGATGACGGTTGAACAAGCTGACCGAATGGTCGAAGCGGTGGAATCGGCTAAAGTTTTATGCATGCCGTTTCAGAGCCACAGGCGATTGATCGCCAAGGACTGGAAAGCGCGAATTGCTCAGGGAGAAATTGGCGAAATCGTTCTGTTGCATCAAACCTGCCGCTGGTCTATTGCCGAAGACTGGTTTCATTCCGGCCAACCCGGCTGGTTCGTTGATCCGAAGCAGGTGCCGGGCGGCGCGTTCATTGACGAAGGTATTTACTGGATAGATTTTTTCCGCTGGATGACCGGCAGTGAAATTGTCAGTGTGGAAGCCAAAACGGCGAATCTGGTTCACAAAGATATTGAAGTCGAAGATTGGGGAATGGCGACGTTCACTTTTGCCAACGGCGTGATCGCGACGCTGGAAGGGGCTTGGACGATCAATTCGCCGCAAAAGACAAGGCCTTCGCCAAAGCACAACGCCGTGTTGCGAACGGAAATCATCGGAACGCGGGGCGAAATGATTCATACGTGGTTTCGCGAGCCGGGCTTTGCGGTGCTGGCTGCGGGCGCAAAAGAATGGGTTTACGAACGCCAATCACAGGAAATTCTGGCGCCTGCTGTGCCGCAACCGCTCGGCCACGTGATTGATTGTTTGGAAAGCGGTTTGCCGACAGTGTCCAACATTCGCGAAGCGCGTAACTCCTTCGTCGTCGCGATGGCGGCTTATGAATCCGCACGGACAGGAAAACCTGTTGAATTATCGTGGGTGTAATGATGAGCAACACTGATGTGTCCATTTACCATCAACCGATTAGCGATTTGTTTTCACTGCCAACTGATGCCGAGGCTTGGGAGCAGTACAAGTTGAGCGATGAGCAGGTGCGGTTCTTTCACGAGAATGGCTATCTGGCTGGCGTTCGCATTTTAAGCGACCAGCAGGTCGAAGCGTTGCGCGAACAGTTGACTGATTTGATGAATCCGGCTGGTAAAGGCCATGAGCTGTTTTACGAATATCATTCCAACGAATCGCTTGATCCGACGAAAGTTCTTTTTCACGCCTTAGGAGCTTGGCGCATCAAGCCGGGGTTTCACGACATTTTGTGGCATCCGGCGTTTGTGGTTCCGGCTTCGCAACTGCTTGGCGGAGCGGTGCGGTTTTGGCACGACCAGCTTTTCTGCAAACCGGCGCGCCACGGCGGCGTGGTCGCCTGGCATCAGGATTATTCGTACTGGACGCGGACGACTCCGCTGCGGCATTTGACCTGCTGGATCGGGCTGGATGATTCGACGCGGGAAAACGGCTGCGTGAATTATGTGCCGGGCAGCCATTTGTGGCCGGATTTGCCGATCACTGGATTGACCGGCGATATGGATTCCGTGCGTGACATTTTGCCGGATGAACTGAAAGAAAAATTTCAGCCCGTCGCCATCGAACTGAAAAAAGGCGAATGTTCGTTTCATCACGCCCGGACGATGCACGGTTCTTATGCCAACACAACGGAGCGGCCAAGGCGAGCAACGGTCATCAACGTGTTCCAGGACGGCGTGATGTCAAATTCCGATGAAGCTCCACTGGCTGGCGTTCCGCCAATTCCCAAAGGCGAAAAGATGGGCGGGCAGTTCTTTCCGTTGTTGTTCAGTCCTAAATCCTGAGTCAACCCGCTGAAAAAAGTGTCGGAAAATCCTGATTGAGTTGATTGGTCTGACGAGAATCATTGAGCGTTCAGCAAGGACTCGGCTATTATCAGCACGCCTCATTGCCATCTGGCTGTAACAGGCGCCAACACACAACACTAAAGAAGCTTTCTAGCCTTCACGATTAGAAAAGGACGGTCGCTACCATGAATGTACTGAAGCTTTTTACGTTAAGCCTTTTGCTGACATCACTAGAATACGTCGTGTTTGCCCAAACCAAGCAGAATCCATGCCCTAAAAACAACGCGCCAGAGATTTGGATCAAAGATAAAGGCGCTAAGAACCATAGAGAGGGTGGGGGCAGAAAGTTTGTTGATGTTCAAGGCGGAGACTTGATCTACTGCGTCGGAGAGTATATCGCCCGCGACAAATTGAGCAGCCTTGAAGAAATTCGCTTTACGCCGCCTGGAGTTGTTCAGGCAAATCCCCCAAGCATATCGCAACTTGGCTCCACATATTTCATAGTAATTCCTGATGAGACGGCTGTTGTTCGAGCGTATATTTACTCGCCGACAAACCTCCAGCACCCAAGTTTGACTGGCAAAGTCACGCTTGAAGTTGTGCTTTATGAAAATGGAACGATTGGGCCAATTCGCGTTATTCGCTCTGACCATTCTGTCTTAGAAAATCTCGCGGAAGCGGAAGCGAAACGATTGAAATTCACACCGGGAATTAAGAACGGCAATTGGGTAAGTGTCATAAAGCAGGTCGAATTTACTTTTTCGCCAAATCCCACAGCCAGTCCGATCCTGCCAAGCATGCAAGGCCGACCTCGCTCTGCGCTTTTGCCTTCGTTCAAGGTTCTGAAGCCTGTCAGCGAGCGATTGATCAATCGCAGTGATGTCACTTTGCAATGGGAATCTGTTCCAGATACTTTTGGCTACAGAATCGAGGTTCATTGCGGCTACAACTATGATGAATGCCTGACTGATCGTGTTTCCGGGTCGCAAACCAGTTACAACTTGAAATTTCTTGGCGATGGACCAGTCAAATGGCGTGTTTTTGCCGAACGCAAAAATGGCAAAGATGCCGTGAGCCAATGGGGTTTTTTTGGCTATAAGAAGTAACGTCACTTTGTTC
>CAYLJQ010000767.1:0-3522 GCA_964383955.1 uncultured Heliomicrobium sp.
CAATGCTTTTCGTTGATAAACCTGGACGAATTGGCTTTGATGTCCCGAACCAAGTCAGACAAGGCCATAGTCGGTTTCAACCCAATCAATAAATGGACATGATCCGCAACACCATTGATTGCCAACAGTTTTTGTTCGTGATTGCTGACGATGCCGGTGATGTATTTATAGAGTTCTTCCTTCCATTCGGGGCGAATTAGACATTGGCGGCCCTGAACGGCAAAAACAACCTGAATGTAAATCTGTGTGTAGGTGTCGGCCATGCTTTTACCTTCAACAATGACTTACTTCCCATACCTTCCCGCCAGCATTTCCGGCACCAGATAAGTCACGGCGACGGGAAACATGCGCGGTTGCGGATCGGCAAAGCGCGCGCGGATGGCGGCTTGTTCGCGTTCGATTTCGTCGGGGATGGCGCGGACGCGGGCACGTAAAGCGTCGTAGTTGCGCTCGAACTGTTCGCGCTCCGCCGGGGCCAAACCGGGCAGAAACTCTTGTTGCAGTTCCGGATCATCCAGTTGCGTCTGAATTGAAGTAAGCAGCTCGGTCATGATCGTCTTGATGTCCGAAGCTTCTTTTTCGGCTCGGTCGGCCAAGGTCTTTTGCAAGCTTTCGGTTCGCTCTTTCATGCGGGCTTCCAGCGCCAGCCGCAACGAATCGGAATTTTTCGGCCACAGCTTGATCAGGTCCTGTTTGACCATTTCGGACGGTTCGCGATCCGTGGCGGCGTTCAGCGCATCCTGCATTTCGCGCAACGCGCCGAAGCGCTGAAACCGTCCGCCTATCAATTGCCCGCCCGCAAAAATGACTTCTTCGTGCAGGCGATGACGGTCGCCGCCAATGACCACCAGCCGGGCGTGCGCAATCATCGCCGGATGACGCAACGCCGAATCCGACACCACGCGGACGGCAATGCGGTTCAGCCGTTTTTGGCCTTCCAACGACCAGACTTCCGAACGCAGCAGCCGCAGGCTCATTTGCACCAGACGATGATTCAGATGAACCAGCACCAAATCTTCGCGCCCACGGGTCAAATTGTGGTCGAAGGTGAACGGACGAACGCGATCCGAAAACAACGGATGCGCCAATCCGTCAGCGCAGTGCGCCCAACTGCCAGATAGCGCGGGCAGATGAAAGACCGGGCAGGCGCGCCGATTGGCATCGGGCCAAAGTCCTTCGACCTTTGCCGGAATCAATGGCGGCTGGCCAGCCAGTTCCAACGCGACTTCGACTACTTTCTGAATATTTTCGGGCGATAGGCGCAATTCGCGCCGGGTTTTGTGCAAATCTTCCATCAACGTCCTGATCTGCTTTTCCAAGTCGCGCTCGAATTTCAGCAGCCTTCGCACCGGCTCGGCTTCGGCTTCGGCTTTGCGCGTGTCCAGACGTTGGCGTCGGCCAAGCATGGCTTCTTCGACTTGCTGGGCGATGACTGGGCCGACTTTGCCCAGGTCTTCGCGGATGGTTTCGACCTTGCGCACGGCGCGCATCAGAAATTCCAGATCGGCTTCCAGTTCGCCGACGGAAGTTTCGGCCAGATTCCGTTCGCGGTCGCGGTAGCCTTTGCCGACGAAGTGATGAATCAGCACCTGTTTCGCGCGCTGTCCGTGGCGGTCTACGCGGCCATTGCGCTGTTCCAGGCGGTTGGGATTCCAGGGAATTTCGTAATGAATCAGTCGCGAGCAATGATTTTGCAGGTCAATGCCTTCGCTGGCGGCGTCTGTGGCCAGCAGGATGCGCACAGGACTCTGTTCGGGATTGGTCTGGAAGGCAGCCTTGATCTCTTCGCGCTTGTCGGAATCCATCCCGCCGAACATCGTCATCAACCGGTCGCCGCCCGTCAGCCCTTCGGAGGCCAGGACGGAATACAGCCAGTTCTGCGTCGCGCGGTATTCGGTGAAGATGATAACCCGGTCGTTCGACCATTTGCCTGCCGGGCGTATGTGTTCGTGCAGCCAGGCGATCAGCGTTTTGGCCTTGGCATCCAGATGCGCGGTGGCGCTTTCGGCCCATTTTTTCATCTGTTTCAGCAGCGCGGATTCTTCGGCGGTCAGGTCGGCAAACAGCAGACTGGCCGAATCAATCACATCGTGGGTGACTTCTTCGGCTTCCTCGTCAAAGCCGAACTCTTCGTCCACACGCTCAATTTGCCGCTGCAAAATGCCCGGCGAAGGCTTGGCGGCGGACTTGCGGCGTTTGGGATTGTGCAAGGTCTTTTCGTGCTGTTCCAGCGTGCGCGCAAACGCGGCGGGGCTGGAAAACAGCCGCTTTTTCAACGTCTTCAACACAAATTCGGTGGCGACTCGCTGGGCGTTATCCGTCACTTTGGAACTGCGCAAATTGGCGTATTCGCGCAACGCGGCGTGAATTTGCCGCTCCGCTTCGGGGTATTCCACCTCCAACGCCTCGACAGAGCGTTTCGGAAACCGAGGCTGTCCAAAATCGTCCAGCGGCAGCGAAGATTTCAATCTGCGCACCATCACGGCTTCCAGTTGTTTGCGATCCGGCGCAGTGCCACGCGCAAACCGCTGATTATCCAATAATTCCAACAGGGCAGAGAAACTTTCCGGATATCCGTTGTGCGGCGTCGCCGTCAGAAACAGTTTGTGTTCAAAATGCGGAACCAGTTCTCGAATCGTTTCGGTGCGCAATGAATCCGTAGCGTATTTGCCACGGCCCGATGGCGCACAATTGTGCGCTTCGTCCACCACCAACACATCGTACCGGCGCGGGTACACCGATTCGCTTTCACTGGGCAAAGTTTCTTGAAACAGGCGCAATGGACGTTCGCGTTTCAGGAAATCAACCGAAGTGATGAGGCGCGGAAAGTGCGCCCACGGATTGACGTGAATGCCGCGCTTGCGCCGAAGCTGTTTCAACAAGTCGCTGTCAACAATGCGGAAATCCAATCCAAATTTGTCGCGCATCTGGTCGCGCCACTGCACCTGCAACGAAGCCGGGCAGACGACCAGCACCTTGCGCGCGCGGTGCCGGATGATCAGTTCCAGAATCGTCATTCCGGCTTCGATGGTTTTGCCCAGGCCTACATCGTCGGCAATTAACAAGCTGACGCGCGGCATCTGAATCGCGCGAAAGACCGGATCGAGTTGGTAATCTTCGATGGTGATGCCGGATCGAAACGGCGATTGAACCGAACGGACATCGGCAGTCGAAGCCGCTCCCCAGCGCACAGCGTCCAGAAACGCGTCCAGCCGGTCGGGCGAATCAAAGCCTGTCGGTTCGGGCAGGGCGACTTTTTCGATGACCGAAGCGCCGGGTTCCAATTCCCAGATCACCTGCAACTCTTCGCCCAGGGCGTCATCTTCCACGGACGAAAGCGACACCAGATGCTGGCCCGCACCGGAAAGTGGTTTTATTGAAGAGAGGGGAAGAGCGTTTCGGACAATTTCACTGACAACATATTGCCTTTGTCTGACATTGACGAGCTGCCCTTGTTCGGGCGGACTGGTTATTGTGATCGGCATGCGGATCCTAACTGGTTGTGCTGGATTGTTTTAGACG
>CAYLJQ010000768.1:0-3509 GCA_964383955.1 uncultured Heliomicrobium sp.
AAGCCGAAAATCGAATGAATCGGGAATGCAAAGGTCGGAAAGCCGAAAACATAAGTGCGATACCAGTTCACATCTTCTGGCAAGGTTTCGAAATGAATCCAGCCGAAAACCAGCGGGAAGGTAATGGCGATGGCCAGCAAACAGCCCCACATAATCAACCAATGCGCGGCCCAGCGCGAACGCCCGCGTTTGAAGATAAATCCGTTCAGCGCAAACTCCCCAATCAGTCGTCTGACCCAGTTGACCAGATTCCCTGCCAGATACTTCGGACGGAAAAAAACCTGCCAGCCGCGACGCCAATACATCGCCGTCGGCGGACGTTGCAGCCACATCGCATATCGGTAAGTAATGCCAAACGCTGCAAAGAGTGTCGCAAACGTGTAGGCCACCAGCGCGGCATCGAAGTGCGCCAGGTTGCGCGACCCGATGGTGATCAGCATCGCCATCACCAGAGTCACAGTCACTCCCCAAATGCCAGCTTTCATTGTTTCTTTGTTCATCACGGCAAGTCAGTCTTCTGCGCATCAGCCGTCAAGCAAATACTGAACCACGGAAGTATCTTTTCAAAGAATTGGCCTTTTGAACAAGCGCTTCGGAACCGCAGGAAAGATATGTCGTTGATTTATCAGGATTGATTCGTTTACCCCATTTTTACAGCGGTTTTGGGAATACAGAAGCGACACATGTCCGGTTATTTGCAAATGGACAAATCTACTCTGCCATTGCGAAAAATTCCGCACTCAGCTTATTCCTATCACGCTCTTCGTGGCAAGGAATCAAAAATCGGCGCTATGTCAAGGACTTCTCCGCAAAGAAAGCGCAACCTGCACCCTTTATTCGCAGTTTTCCTTAACTGCTGGAATAAACCAGACCGCGATCGTTGCAGCAATCAACAACTGTAAATTTTTGCAGCAAACCTTTTGATATTCATCTTGTGTCGAGTTTATTCAGAGGCGGATTGCCGCTTGTACGGACGCTCCGCCCCTGATGAAAACTATGCGATTTCTGGCAGCGCCTTGATCACGGCCGCCTGCGATTTCGGCATTCTGAAGATGAGGTCAAGCACGAAATAAACAAACGCTACCGCGCCAATAGCGAAAACCATGTCGCCGACGATTCGGATCCATCGCAGAAACTGCATCAGATCAGTTTGCATAAATTCAGGACTGCGTGCTGACCAGTACCCAACGGAAACCGATTGATGTGTTTGTAGCAGGCCAATTGGCAACAGGCTCAGCACGATTTCCATCAGCATTCCGATATTGATCGTCCAGAAGGCGAACTTGATCAGCGATTCCTTCCACAACAATTCCGGCTTCATGGCGCGCAGGCAGAAAAGGGTCAGCCCAAGCCCAAGCGTGCCGTACACACCATAAAGCGCTCCGTGCGCATGAACTGCGGTGGTGTTCAATCCCTGCATGTAATAAAGCGCAATTGGAGGATTGATCATGAATCCGAAGATTCCCGCGCCAACCATATTCCAAAATGCGACAGCCACGAAAAAGTAAACCACCCATTTGTACTGTTGCAGCCAGGGACGCACTCGCGTGTGATTGATGTTTTCCCAAGCCTCGAAACCGACCAGCGTCAGCGGCACAATTTCCAGCGCGCTGAAGACC
This sequence comes from uncultured Heliomicrobium sp., assembly GCA_964383955.1. Lineage (GTDB taxonomy): Bacteria > Acidobacteriota > Blastocatellia > RBC074 > RBC074 > RBC074. The sequence goes on from CAYLJQ010000768.1 coordinate 1,620, forward strand.
GAACCGAAGGCGAGCGCCACCGTGGGCGTTCCGGCAAAGTAAAGATGATGCAAGGTTCCGATGATGCCGCCGGACATATACACCGCACCTGACAGCAAGGATGCTTTTGCCGCTCGCTCGGCGTTGATGACTCCCAGCCTGGCGAATAAGAACGCAATCACCACTGTGGCAAAGACTTCAAAAAAGCCTTCCACCCAAAGATGCACCACCCACCAACGCCAATACTCAACCACGGAAAGATGAGATTTCATTCCCCAGAACAGCCCGGGGCTGTAAAACAGCGCAATGCCTGCCGTGGTGATCAGATAAAGAACCAGCAACGATTTGCGATTGTCGTTTTTTCGCAGGGCCGGAATTGCAGTGCGGGCCACCAGAAACAGCCACAACAACAAACCGACGAACAGCGCCGCTTGCCACAACCGTCCGAGATCAACGTATTCATAACCTTGATGGCCAAAGTAAAACGAGGCAGCGCCCGTCAGTTTGTGCGCGACGCTCATCCATTGGCCAGCCATCGAACCCAGCACTACAACCAGCAACGCGCCAAACAGCAAATCCACACCCAGCTTCTGGCGCTTCGGTTCATAGCCGCAAATGATTGGGCCAATGAACAGCCCGGAAGCCAACCAGGCCGTCGCAATCCAGAAAATCCCCAACTGGGTATGCCAAGTGCGCGTCACCGCGTAAGGCAGGTATTCGGCTAGCGGAAAGCCATAAAATCCCCCACCTTCGACTCCGTAATGCGCTGTCAACACTCCCATCAAAATTTGCAGTAGGAAAAGCAGCGAAACCACCAGAAAGTATTTGACCGTCGCTTTTTGTGAAGGCGTCAGCGTTGCCCCCACCAGCGGGTCGCCGTTGGGCACATCGTGTTCTTCTTCCCGCTTTCTTCCGGCCAACAGCCAGATCATCGCGCCGATTCCGGCCAACAGCATGATGACGCTGACACCCGTCCAGACAATGGCGCTGCTGGTGGGAACGTTTGCAACCAACGGCTCCGAAGGAAAGTTGCTGGTGTAAGAGATCGTCTGGTTCGGGCGATTGGTCACAGCCGCCCAGGATGTCCAAAAAAAGAATGACGTAAGCTGACGCAGTTTCGTTGGGTCTGATTGAGCGTCTCGCTGAATAGCGTAGCTTTTGTTACCGTTGGCGAAAACATCGGTGTAATGCTTCAGGTTCTCTTCAAAAGCTTCGGCGCGAACCGGTTCAATCGTGGTTCTGCCAGTTTTCGCATCGTAGTTGTTTTTGCGTAGCGTGTCCTGCAATCGTTGCCGCAATACCGCTTGTTGTTCGGAATTCAGCGCACCATATTCTTTGGCGAATTCCGCCTTCGCCCATTTATCCAGAATGAACAACGCTTCGCGGTGCAGGTAATCAGCCGTCCAGTCCGGCGCGACATAACTGCCGTGCCCCCAAATGGAGCCCACTTGCATTCCGCCCATCGCCTGCCAGACGTTTTGCCCGTTTGAAACATCGCCTTCGGCGATTAGAACCTTGCCGTCGGTGGTCACGACTTCCCGCGGAATTGGCGGCGCTTGCCGGAAAATCTCAGTGCCGACCCAGCCTAAGACAGCGAACGAAAAAACGAAAATAGCGATAAAAAGAACCCACAGCCGTTTCACGGAGCCTCCTTCTTATTTTGAGCAAACTAAAAATAAATTTGCGATGTAACGATTTTCCGAACCCCTCAATGCGCCAGGCATTTGTGGCCATCAGCCATTGTTGACCAAGCCGGTTCCGCCTGAACTTCCATCTCAACCGCACGGGGAAAAAGAATGTTGTTTTCCAAATGAATGTGTTGATGCAGATCGGTTTCAAATTCGGCCAGGGATTGATACAGCATTTGGAAGCTGATGCAGGCATCGGGCGGCGGCGTGTAACCGTTGCTGA
>CAYLJQ010000769.1:0-3500 GCA_964383955.1 uncultured Heliomicrobium sp.
TTCATAGCGGTTGGTTTCGAACGAATAGAGGAAAAACCCGGCTTTTATCAACACTTCTTTGCCTTGCACGACAACAGCCTTGCCCGCCAGGAATTTGCTATCAGGTGACCACGCGAATGCATTGAACCAACCGCCAGATTCATTCAGCCTGGGCAAGGTCACTGGCGTTTGCTCATTCCAGGGCCTATCAACTTCAATGATCTGCGTTCCCAGTTGCACAGATGGATTGTTGTCTGTGCCAGATAAATTCGTCAGTTGATAAGCGATATACCGGCCATCAGGCGACCAAAGCGGGAAATTGCAACCGGTTTCAGTGAAGGTCAACTGGCGTTTGCCGCTACCGTCCGGATTCATCAACCAGATTTGCGAAAAGCCCGTGCGATTGGAAAAGAAGGCAAGCCGTTTGCCATCCGGCGACCAGCGCGGGATACGATCAATCGGTTCGTCATTTGTGAGGTTGATTTGGGCTCCGGTACCGTCAGCGCGCACCAGCCAGATGTCTTCCTGCACCGCGCCCATTGTGTGAAAGGCGACCCATTGACCGTCCGGCGAAAGATTCGGTGATCCCGAAGGGCGGCTACTTGCGGTCACAGCCACTGGTTTGCCGATTGTGACTCGTTTGACAGGATCAAAGCCGATCGCTTTGAGGTTGGCGTCTTGCACACGCGTCGCATACACCAGGTGCCGCCCATCGCGCGCCAAGTCCATTTGCAACACTTCAGCCGCTGGGCCGGTAACAGGTTCCGGCTGGCTGAGCGTGCGGCCCGTGGTTTCGTCAATTCGGATGCGCCACAAACTGGCAACGTCTTTGCGGTCGCTGGCAAAAAACAGATATTTGCCATCGCCTGACCACACCGGATTCCAATCCACCGCGCCATCGTCAGTAACTGGACGCGGATCACTACCATCCGCTGCAATTGTCCAGATGTTGCGCCGATTGGTTGCCGTTCGCCGGTAATAGGCAATGCGTTTCCCGCCCGGCGACCAGCGCGGTTGCGCGGCATCGTCATCCTCTACCAAAACACGCTCTTGGCCAGTGGCAACGGAAATGATTATCACACGGCTTTTCGGCCCACGCTGTTTTGGATCCAATATGTAATCGGTTCCACAGACTATGTGTTGGTTGTCTGGCGACCAGGAAGGATTGTGGCCGAAGTTGGAGATTTGCCGCACATTTTCGCCAGTTGCCCCCATCACAAATAATCCGCCGCCGTTGCGTTCGGAACGAAAGACAATGCTTGCACCATCGGGCGAACACGCTGGTTGCGTATCGTCAGCGTCGTTGTCCTGGGTCAGATTGTTAAAATTTGTGCCGCCGACACGCTGCCAAAAAATGTCCCACTGACCTTGTACGCGGCGCGCGTAATAAACCACCTTGCCATCCGGCGACAAACTCGGATTGCGCTCTTCGCCGGCAAAATCCGTGAGCTGGCTCCTATAAGCACTTAGCCAGGGCGACGGCTCGTTATTTTCCCTTCCCCAAAATCTCCACGCGGTGAAAACGATGGCCGCTAACACCAAAAGTGAAGTGACCACCACAGCTAAGCGCCGTCTCCAAGGCGAGTTTGACGATTGGGCGTTCCCGCTGTCACTAGAACGATTCATGACGGGCGAGATCGAGGAAGAGGAATCCAGTTCGCGTTTGAGTTGTTTGAGCGCCTCGCGTAACTCGTCTGCCGACTGATAGCGTGAGTCCCGATTTTTTTCGAGCATGCGGTTGATGATCCGCTCGAATTCCGGATTCACGTCGGGACGCAATTGCGTCAACGGCAATGGCGTGTGATGCACAACGGCATCCAGAATGGCGGCGGGCCTGTGGCCTTTGAAAGGGGCACTGCCGGTCAGCAGTTCATAAATCACAACGCCGAGACTAAAAATATCGCTGCGCCTATCCACCTCTCGCCCTTGCGCCTGTTCCGGCGACATGTAACGCAACGTCCCCAATACAGTGCCTGGGTTTGTGGCCGCCGAATCGTTGCCATCTGCCAGCGTTTCCGCCAGTGACTGAACTGGTTCCGTCAGTTTGGCCAGGCCGAAATCCACCACCTTGATGTAATCGTCGCGCCGCAACATCAGGTTTTCGGGTTTGATGTCACGATGGATGATGCCCGCTTCGTGTGCGGCAGCCAGCGCGGCAGAAATTTGCAGCGCAATTTCGACGACTTCTCTTGCATCCAGTTTGTCGTCGCGCACAGTCAACACTTTTTCGCGAAGCGTCTGGCCATCCACATACTCCATCGCAATGAAGTGCATTCCGTCCGCTTGACCGACGTCGTAAACGGTAACGATGTTGGGATGATTCAGTGCAGAAACCGCGCGCGCTTCACGAGCAAATCGTTCAATTCGCGCGGGATCTTCCACAAACTGCGGAAGCAATATTTTCAAAGCCAATTGACGCCCCAACCGCTCATCCCGCGCCAGATACACTTCGCCCATGCCGCCTCTTCCCAACACTGAAAGCAAGCTGTAATGGCCAAATGTCGTTCCTGTAAGCGGCTGGCGTTGTTCGGTGGCAAGTTCTCCCAGAGCGCCTTCCAGGGCCGGGGTAGAAAGGAAGTCCGCTTCGGCTTCCTGATGGGCGACGAGCAGCGATTCCACTTCACGGCGCAGCTTTTCATTGCTGCCGCATGCTTTGGCTAAAAAGGCAGCACGTTCGGCTTGGGGCTGTTCCAGCACCGTTGCCAGCAATTGATCAATTTGCGCCCAGCGTTCAGGAGTCATGGAGGGAATCATTGCTTGTCTTTTTTAGCTCACGGTAAAGCCAGGCTTTGGCTCTGCCCCATTCACGAATGACCGTGTTTTCTGAAATCCCAAGCACCTCGGCGATTTCCAGGTTATTCAGGCCGCCAAAATAACGCAATTCGACAATGCGGCTTTTCCGTTCATCCAGTTCAGCCAGACTGCGCAGCGCGTCGTCAAGCGCAATCAAGTCTGCCGCACGCTCCTTCCGGTTGCCTTCAGCTTGCCGCAAAGAAACCTGATGGACGCTTTTTCCGGATACGCGCTGTCGGCGGCGCGCCAGATCAACCAGAATGCGCCGCATCAATTGCGCTGAAACCCCAAAAAAATGCGCCCGATTTTGCCATTCAACGTTCTGCCATTCGATCAGCCGAATGTACGCTTCGTTAACCAGCGCCGTCGGTTGCAGCGGATGCCCGGCGCGTTCCTGCCGCATGTAATTCCTGGCCAGCTTATGTAATTCAGCCTGCACCAACGGCACCAGTTGCTCGAAAGCCGCCGAATCTCCGTTATTCCAGGCCAGCAGTAATTGCGTTACCTCTTTGGATGTATGCGTCGTCATCGAGTTCCTTGCCCTTCAGGTCGCGTAAAGATGAGGCGGAAACTTATCACAACTGACAATGACGCGCGATGCAAAGCGCATTTCATTTGGAAACAGATGGCCAGCCAGAATTTTTTCTTTTCGGTGGTGGTTTTCGCCCTCGGCTTGCGCCTTAGCCCGTGAGCGTAATGACGCGCTCAGAACCAACAACTGATTTGGA
>CAYLJQ010000770.1:0-3498 GCA_964383955.1 uncultured Heliomicrobium sp.
TTCCATGGAGATTCTTTACCTTCACAAAGGGGGTCGCCTGTGTTTGAAAAACGAAACCTAAAATACATTGCCGTTATGGCCGTAATTCTTGTCGCCGTCGCGATTATTCAAACTACGCCTTTAGCTTTCCTGCCGCATTCCGCAGATAGCTTTCTTCAAGGTATTGCTGGCGGAAGCGTCACTGCTTTGGTCATCGGTTGGTTGATCAGCAGGTACATATCCGTCAAGGATTAGCACTCGCCGTTCGGGCTTTCGGCTAGCCCATCTCAATTGTGCGAAACTTTCCGATTACCCAATTTCCAACATAGCCCCAAACGCCAATGGCCAAAAGCGCAAAGTAGATCACCAGCAGCCAATTGGCTTGCCAAGTAAAACTCGGTTCTTCGACGTGGCGGAAGACGGCGGCCTGAATCAGAATCACTGAGAATGTAGATGACAGCCACGCCGCCGCAAAACCTCTTGTTCGGTATAGGAAAAGAATGACTACTGTTGTCAGCAGAACGGATGCGAAAGTGAGCGCCATGACCGCAAGGCTGGCCTGCCTCAGAGCCAGACCGCTGATCGTGATGACCGACACTGGAATCAAAAATTGGAGTAGTTTTGATTTGAGGTTCTTTTCCACCATCTCCACCGCAACCGCCAACATAATTGTACTGACTAAGCTGCCCGAAATCGCAAACAGAACAATTGGGAATAAGCCGAAATTGAAAATTAGTTGCGTTTGGCCAAGGGCCTGGGGCAAATAACCATGGGCAATTGCTATTGCGATGTTCAAACAGCCGGTAATTCCAACCAGGGTTGCCGCTCCCAACAACCCGTGAACGAGCGAAGCTGCCGCTGATGGCGCGAACAAGCGTCCTTGGATCAGCCGTTTCATTCCATAGAGGCGTGCTGGATTGGAGGTTCGAACCAAAGAAAAGCCTCCTGCGAAGAGAATGAATGCGGGGATCCCTAAAATCACAGAAAAGATCACAACTATGCCTAAGATTGACCAGCCAAACAGGTCTACCATGGCATAGAACATGCCCCCAATGGCCAGCAGACTGAGAAGCGTAGCGACAATTGGAAGCACGCTGGTGAAGGCTCCCTTTGCCTTGCTCTTTATCAGAAAAACTATTGACGCCAGTCCGCCAGCAAGAAAAAAGAGAATGCTGATGATGAATGAAAGCGGGCCGATACTGATTCCGCCTGTAGTATATTTTTTGGCAAGCGGTTCAAAATTCCGGCTGAGCTTGATGATTTGTTTGCCCTGCAATTCCGTGCGGATGATTTCCTGATGAGCCAACAAAGGTTGAGGCGCGCGCCAAACCACCTCTGCCATTCCAGGTGGTTTTGATCTTCTAGAAAAGTCTATTGCATAGCCGCTCAGGTCCACCGTCAGCAAGCGCCGTACGGCATCCGACGCCAAAGCGACAACTTCTTCCTTACTTGCTTCGTTGGTCGATGCGTCATCCTGTGCTTTGGTCTTGAAACTCACTATTCGGCCTTGTGGTGAAAGCGTGACTAAAAACTCTCCTTGTTTCGGGTCAAATAGCTCTTGTGCGGCGTACGGGTTGTTTGTGATAAGCGAGTTCGGATATTTGAAGATGACCATCCACACATACGCTTCACCCGTGCGAACTGCCCGGCGTGCTTCAGCAACTCCCTGTTGAACCGCGACCTGGGGCAGATTCAAATCCGTGTCGTCAATAAGTGCCAAGCTCACAAGGCCGGACGGGTTATAGCCAAGGCTTGAGATGCTTTCTCTGGCTTTGTTAATCGCCACATCCTTCGAGAATGCAAGCTTGAGTTCTGAGTCAATGGATGCTCTGCGATAGGCCGGCCCGATAGACAAAAATCCCAAAATTCCTGCAATCACCAGCAATATGCTCGCACGCGAAAATCGCACAGTTTTCTGAACGGCAGGATCATCGTCGGAAAGCTCGCGTTCCACTTCGCTGGTTGTAACCGCTGACATTTTGAGCGTTTCATTCTCAACTGCGTTTTGCTGCACCGTCGTGCGAGGAGCGCTGCCGACGTGTGCAGTTTCGCCAATCTCGTTCAGATCGCGCAGGTCAATGGCGATGTCTTTGACTGACTGATAGCGTTTTTCCGGATCTTTGTTCAGGCACTTGCGGATGATGCGCTGCAGTTCCGCCGGGCATTGCGGATTGAAATCAGTGATCGGCGGCGCAGGTTCGTAAACAATCTTGTGGACGACTTCGGGCAGCGAAGTTCCTTCGAACGGGCGCCTTCCGGTGACGATTTCATAAAGCATGCAGCCAAAAGAGAAGATGTCAGTGCGGGGGTCAACTTCTTTGCCCTGCGCCTGCTCCGGCGACATATAACCAAGCGTGCCCATGACAACGCCGGGTTTGGTTTGTTCCATCAACAATGTCGCAACGGTGGCGGTTGGGTCGCTTGATGCGGCCTGTGGCTCGACCAGCTTTGCCAAACCGAAATCCAGCACCTTCGCAAAACCATCGCGCGTTCGCATGACATTGTCGGGCTTCAAATCCCGGTGGACGATGTTTGCGCTATGAGCTTTTGCCAGTCCGTCGGCAACTTGCGTCATCAGTTCCAGCAGACTTTCGCGCGAGACGTCTTTTCTGCCCAGCAAGCCGCGCATTGTTTCGCCTTCAATGAACTCGGTGGCGATGAAATGTAGTCCGTCGAACTGGCCGATATCGTAAACGGTGATGATATTCGGATGGTTGAGCGCCGAGGCAGTGCGGGCCTCCTGCTGAAAACGGCGAACTCGATCTGCGTCTTGCGTGAAAGATTTGGGCAACAATTTGAGCGCGAGCTTGCGTCCCAGCCTCGTATCCTGCGCCAGATAAACTTCGCCCATTCCGCCTTTGCCGATTAGCGAAAGAATCTGGTAATGCCCGAGCGCTTGGCCTTCCAGCTTTCCTGTTTGATCGTCATCGGCTTGTTTATTGCCCATCACTTCGGCCATGGCTGTCGCTGGTGGTTTTTCAATAAAGCTTCCGGCGTTGTCATTGGCAGCCAGCAAGGCCAAAACTTCTTGGTGTAGCGAAGCGTTACCAGCGCAAACTTCGGCAAGGAATGCCGCGCGACTTTCTGGAGCAAGGTCTAATGCCCGCTCTAACACCTCATCAATCTGCTGCCATCGTTCGGGTGACATCATTCTGGGGTCTCGGTTTTAGTTTGAATCTTTGACGTTATACGGCTGGTGCTAAATCAATCTAAATCTGATGGACGATCTTTGAAAGGCGTCGTCTGGCTTCCTCAGTTCAATACAGTCTGACAGCGAGCTAACGCGCTCGCATTGTGATTCTATGCTCGAACAGGCAAAGCAGGGAAGTCCATAAACACCAAAACCGTCCAGCAGGTGAATATTTTTAAGACGGCTGATACCTCTTTCCTGTTGTTCACGCTTATGGGGGTGAAAGGTCGAAACTACTAAAGCTTGGTTTGAAACAATAGGAGGAATGTTATGAAATCGTTTGCACTTACTTTTGCTTGCTTGATGCTGATCGGTTTTACGTCCAACGT
>CAYLJQ010000771.1:0-3495 GCA_964383955.1 uncultured Heliomicrobium sp.
TCAAGGTTCATCGAAAAAATTTGATCACATCCGTCGCCTTTTACTGCTCGCTGGAAGATCAGCTTTTTGCCATCGTGGGAAAAATACGCTTCAGCATTTTCCCCTTCAAAAGTGAGCTGTTTGATATTTGCCAGATGCTTTTCGCCGGGAACCTTCAGGTCCTGTGTGGCAGCGGCTTGCTCTTTTATCGAAACCGCTTTGGTTGAGAAGGAAAACAGGCCGTAGGCAACGGCGCAGAACAGCAAAACCAGACCTGCAATTGCTCGCATAATTTTTTTCTCCTGCAAGAACAAAGTGGGACAATTTTCTAAATTGTCCCACTTTTGATGATCCGACAACTGATTGACCTTTAGTCTTCGTCGTCTTCGTTAGTACGGCGATTGCCGCCACGGCCGCCTTCTTTGCCGCCGCCATTTTTCTTGTCGAGCAGCACTTTGCGGCTCAAGCGAATCTTGTTGCCTTCGATGCCGATGCACTTGACCATGACCTGTTGGCCTTCGGTCAATTCATCGCGGACATCGCGAACTCGATAGTCGGCAATTTCCGAAACGTGCAACAGGCCGTCAAGACCGGGCAGGATTTCAATGAAAGCGCCGAAATCAACAATCCGCGAAACCGTGCCGAGATAGGTTTTCCCGATCTCAGCTTCAGCCGTCAGCTCACGAATGATCTGCATTGCCATCTCGCCCGCTTCGCCGCTGGGGGTTGCAATGGAGATGCGGCCAGAATCTTCGACATCAATCTTCGCGCCAGTGCGCTCGACGATTGATTTGATCATCTTGCCACCTGGGCCAATGACGTCGCGAATCTTGTCAGGGTTGATCTGCATTGTCAGGATTCTGGGTGCGTATTGGCTCAATTCTTTGCGAGGCTCAGCCAGCACTTCATCCATCTTATCCAGAATGAACAAACGGCCTTTCTTTGCCTGCTCCAAGGCGTCAGCCAGAATCTGCGGATTCAGACCCGTAATCTTAATGTCCATTTGCAGCGCTGTAATACCGTTGCGCGTGCCAGCGACCTTGAAATCCATGTCGCCGTAATGATCTTCGGCTCCTGCAATGTCAGTGAGGACGGCGAATTTTTTCTCCTCCATCACCAAACCCATTGCCACACCGGCAACCGAAGCTTTCAGCGGAACGCCAGCGTCCATCATTGCCAGGCATCCGCCGCAAACTGTTGCCATCGAAGACGAGCCGTTTGATTCGGTAATGTCTGACACAACGCGAACGACATAAGGCCATTCGGTGTCGTCTGGCATGACGGCATCCAACGCGCGATGCGCCAGCGCGCCGTGACCAATTTCCCGGCGGCCTGGGCTTCCGGTCCTGCCGGTTTCGCCAACCGAAAAGGGCGGGAAGTTGTAATTGAGCATAAAGCGCCGTTTGAGTTCGCCGGTTTCCAAGCTGTCCAAGTACTGCACGTCCTGCGAAGTTCCAAGCGTTGCTGTTACCAGCGCCTGCGTTTCACCACGAGTGAAAAGTGAAGAACCGTGTGTGCGTGGCAGCAATGCGGTTTCAATGGAAATCGGGCGGATTTCAGAAAATCTGCGTCCATCGGGACGGCGGCGATTGTTCAAAATGTCGTCGCGGAAGATCGCTTCTTTCAGATGATCGAACAACACGCCGGCTTCCGCGCGGACTGTCGGCTGATCTTCTGGATAGCCTTCAATGACTTTCTTTTTCAGCGTGTCAATCGCGGTATAGCTTTCCAGCTTGGATTTGTTTTGAACGTTGAGCGCTTCGCGCATTTCGCCAGTGTATTTTTCGGCAATTTCGCGCAGCAAATTCTCGTTGACCGGTTTCGGCTGAAACTCGCGCTTTTTGATGCCCATCGCATCGAACATGGAGCGCTGCAATTGGCAAAGCTTTTTGATTTCACCATGCGCAAACAATAAAGCTTCGAGCATGACTTCTTCGTTGACTTCTTTGGCTCCGGCTTCAACCATTACGATGGCTTCTTCGCTGCCCGCGACAATCAGATTTAGCACGGAATCGCGCAATTGCTCGTAGGTCGGGTTTACAATGTATTTGCCTTCCACAAGTCCGACGCGAACGCCTGCAATTGGGTTATGGAACGGGATATCAGACAAGTAAAGCGCCGCCGACGCGCCAGTGATCGCAAGCACGTCCGGTTCATTTTCGTCGTCCGCCGAAATTACCATCGAAATAATTTGGGTTTCGTTCTGATACCCTTCAGGAAATAGCGGGCGAATCGGACGATCCGTCAGACGGCAAGTCAGAATCTCTTTTTCCGAAGGACGGCCTTCGCGTTTGAAATAGCCGCCTGGAATTCGTCCGGCAGCGTACCCATATTCACGATAATCAACAGTCAGCGGAAAAAAATCCGCGCCTTCTCTGGGTTTACGAGCGGAAACGGCTGTGACCAGCACAACGGTTTCCCCTTGCTGAATGAGCACGGCTCCGTCAGCTTGTTTTGCAATGCGGCCTGTTTCAATCGAAAGCTCTCGACCGCCTAAATTGATGCCTTGTTTCAGAAACATCTGTATCTCTCCTCTTAACAACAATGGTGCCTGATGCTTACTGGTCAGTCGGCTGAGCAGTCAAGAAGCGGATCAGTCACCACAAAACGACAAAAAGCCGCAAACACAAGCTTAGGACACAACGTCGCCAGCTTGCATTGCGGTTGGTGATGTGGAAATAAAATCGAAATGTTGACGGAATCGTCTGAACTATCTGTCACTATGGGCGACCCCAGAATCGGGCAGCCAAAATAGATGATGGCGCTGAGGGCATCCGAAATGCTTAGTACCGGGTTCGGATGAAATCATTCGTCTTCCTGAAGTGCCTGAAATTCGTGCCCGCTTGGGACATTTCGAAGGCTAAAAAAACAAAGGCCGGAACAGGAAGTACGTGCCGTCACGTTCGGCTGCACAGCAAAAACGGCGTCTCACCCGGAGACGCCGCCGTAACATACTCTTAAATTTACTTTCTCAGTCCTAGTCGGCTGATCAATTCGTGGTAACGATTGATATCCTTACCCTTCAAATATTCCAGCATGCTGCGGCGCTGGCTGACCAGCTTGAGCAAACCGCGGCGCGAATGGTTATCTTTCTTATGAGTTTTGAAGTGCTCGGTTAATTCATTGATGCGAGTTGTCAGCAGCGCAACCTGAACTTCAGGCGAACCAGTATCGCTACCGTGCGTCTTGTACTGAGAGATGATGCCTAATTTAGCCTCTTTTGCTAAAGCCATTTGAACTTCTTCTTTCCTCCGAAGTTGTGATTTGATCTTGTCGAAATTTGAGGCGCGAGGGTAGCAAAGCCCTCGTCAAAGTTCAAGCCATCTTCTATAAGGATGAGAAATTGCATTTGTCACTTGCCGGAAAGGCCCTGCTCAATCATAGAGTATGCTTCAAACACAGCCTCCTGAGCATTTCATCGTTTGAATTTATGATTTGTCTGACGACTTCAGCGCTTTTAATTGGGAATCGTGTAGGAAGTTTGAGGAAAGAGAAAATTTTTTCACTGCGATACTC
>CAYLJQ010000772.1:0-3489 GCA_964383955.1 uncultured Heliomicrobium sp.
ATCTGTGCTTCGATGTTTGCGACTGTCACTCTCCCTGTTTTGAACCAAGTATTGACGCGATGGCCTCTTTGTAAATTAACGAATTCGTCTTGGCCCAAGATGAAAGCCTCTACATCGTTTCCACTTCCGCCCGTCGCTTGAAATCTACCTATCACCCTAGCGTTTTGGCCGATGACAACAAATTGAAACCAGGTGAACTTCCCAGCGCCGATGCTAAATGATTGTTGAGTAATTGGCCGTGCGGTCAATTCTTGTGGTTTAGGGATTGGCGCGAGTCTTTCTTGAGTTGTCGAGACTGACTCTTCAACATCGCAAAGTGTGATTTTTGTTTTGTAAATCGGCTTTCCTTGCTGGGTTCCCACAAGCTGTTTAGTCAAGCAGGATGAAGTTTTATATCTATAACCATCCCATTGATAAATTGTCACTGCAATCTCACCGGCTCCCATTGTGTGTTCGGAGATCAAGTCCTTAAATCCTTTGGATGAATTTGTTCCGGGGTAAAGCTTTGCCGCGCTTTCCGCTTCCATCAGCAATACATATCCAACCTCAGTTTTTTGATAAACCCAATTGGTACAGTTGGCACCTGCTCCACAAGAGCAGTGGTTTTCCATCCTGACTATTATTTCCGGAATACGATCATCGTTCAGATCAACCCTTGAAGCTGTTAGAGCCTTCGCGTCAGAACAACTATCTTCCTTGTCGGCAGTGAGTTGCTCAATGATTTCTTTTGGGATTGGTACTTTTGCAGAAGGGCTTTGGGCGAGAGGTAGAAGTGGAAGCGAGCAAGCCAATATCACTAAAGCCAGAGATTTATTTAAGAACAGCATATGAGGTGCCTTTTCTTTGGGGCAGCTTCTGATGAGGGGATCGGCTTCAGCGAAAGAGTAACAGTTATCTTGCAAGATGTCAGCAAATCAGTTGGCATCTTGCAAGAACAACAAAATTCTTTGTTAGAAATCAAGTGGGATTTTCGAGCGTTTTTACTGCCTGATGTAGTGCGGGCGCGCCTACGTGGGAGTAGTGTTCAGTCATTTTCAGCGTTGCATGTCCCATCAATTCTTTGACTACAAATGGATTCACATTGCGCTCTATCAGTCGAGTGTCGAAAGTGTGACGTAATGTTTGCAGTGTTACGTCAGGCAATTCAAGCTGGTCGCACAGCCTGGCGAAGCGATCCGAAACGCTGTCGGCATTGACTGAAAAAATTTGCCCTTCGTTTTTCTCTTTGCATAATTCTAACAACGTTGCGCGCACGTCTGAATTCATTGGGGCAATGCGAGCCTTTCCGCTTTTTGTTTTTCCAGCGTGCAGATAGATCAAGCCTTTTTCAAAATCTACATCTTTCCAATCCAGGCCGATGATTTCGCCGCGTCTCATTCCAGTCCCGAGCGCGATAATTGCGATAGGTCGCAAGTCAGGCTGTCTGACCAATAGCATTTCCATCAACAGCTTTTCTTCGTCGCGGCTGAGTACGCGTTTGCGACCGCCGTCTTCTTTGAATCGTTTGATGCCCTTGCAAGGGTTGGACTCGCAATAACCGTGAGCTATGGCTATCGAGAAAATCATAGACAGCAACGCACGTTCACGATTGACTGATGATCCGGAGCGTTGAGTGCCACGTTGTGTGATTTGTTCTTTTCTTGTGAGCTTGTAATTTTCAACATCGGCTGAGGTGATTTCTCTTAAAAGCTTTCCTTTGAAATGAGCGCACAAAACCTTTGCATGATGCTCGTCACATTTGAAAGAGCGTTTATGCTGTCTTGACCATCTCAGATAAACGTCGTTGACGAATTTTTCAAATGTGGTTGTGTGGGAAGGTTTACCGTACCGGCCTTCGTGGACTTCAAGCCGCATTTTGGCTTCGTGCCGCTCAGCTTGTTTTCGATTCGCCGCGCTTTTGATTGAGCCTTTGTAGCGGTGGTTGTTGATTTGAAAGTCATACCACCAAATGCCTTTTTCTTTATTGTTTTTGACGATCTTCCCGAATTTGTTTCGCTTATAAACTGACATTGGCTTTGCTCCTATCTCGCTTGCAGTCACGTTGGAGCGGCTTCACTTTATCATTTGATGCCGCTGATGGGAGATTGTTTTTGCGGTGCCGTTTCGTCCATTCATCAACTTCGGTTAAGTCAAAGCGCAGATCGGCTCCGACGCGGCGATATGGCAAGCCATTCGTGGTTATCCATTCCCGGATGCTGCGTTCGCTTACATCCCAAAGTTCAGCTAATTCTTTGATTGTGATTAATGACCGAAAGCCGTTACTTATCGTTTGTTGGTGCGGCATGCGATTGGTTTCAAGCGATTCAAACCAGACCGCCAGCAACGTCTTTGCCGTCTCGTTTCCGGCCTCTAGTGCCGCGTGAAGCTTGGCAGTCAGATCATCCAAAGCTGCCCACGCTTTTTCCTGACTTGGTCTGTTTTCAAGTTTTTTCAAAACTCACCCCCGCAATATAGGAAAAACGTCGGCACTGGCGACCCTTGCGGCACAAGTGCTTTGTTTGTAGATATTAGGCTGATTTTTTATCGACCCTGTGACGGCACTGTAGTGCCGACACTCCGGGCGACCACGTCTTGTTCAGTCCCGAAAACAGGGACGACAGGGCCGAGGCAGTGCCGATGCTTTTTTTCTCCATCGGCACTGACTAAGCCTATGTGTCTTCGGAAGTTGTATCGTCCAGTGCCGATAGGGCCGATCTTTTTTCAAATTTTTCGCGGAAGGATTTTGAAATCAGTAAAGTGATTTTTCTTTTGCCATTTGTTTTTCCGGTCCTCGCATCAAGGCCAAAGTCGCGGAGATTCTTTGCAGCTCGCCGAACTTTGGTTGTCAGTTGACTTGCTGACTTTGGGAATTCTCTATTTGGCTCCTCTCCTCTTTGATTCAGCATTGTTTTCAGCGCTTTTAAGAGAGCGCTAGGCTGGCCTTGCCACGTGTCGCTTTCTTGCCCAAACATAAACTCGCAAATTTCTAGCGCTGGCGAAGTCTCCAACACTTGATCAGTCGCGGCGCTATGGTTGCTGTCATAAGTTTGGGTGAAAGCATCATCGGCAAGGCCCAACGCTGGAGCGGCTGCTGTTGCCCATATTGAGAAGTCGGCCATTCTGGGCAACACTGCGAGTTTTACAGTTCGGCGTCTTTTCAGCGCGCAACTGACGGCTGTCAGCACTGCCCCCAGAATGCTGGGCCTGGCCACATTGAATTCTGACCATAGTGTGTCTTCATCACGCCGTTTGTCAGGTGGGATTGCGAGAAGATAAACGGCGACGGCTCTTTCGAGGAGGTCGGGAAAGTTGGCCACATCGGCAATGCCGTTAGTGATGATTGGCCGTTTAACGGAAAAGATGGTTTCTTCGTTGTCGGTATAGTTCGCCTTTGTTGAGAAGCCTGCACCCGTCGCCACTCGACAAAGCGAATCGCCCAACTCCTGAGACATCGAACTTAGGTTGTCATACCCTAACAACCAACTGTTTGAAGCGGCGATCGTCAAATCT
>CAYLJQ010000773.1:0-3478 GCA_964383955.1 uncultured Heliomicrobium sp.
TGAAGATTCCACCTTCTCCTAACAGCCCCGGCAATGGGCTGGCTGTCGTCGCAATGACAGGGCAGCCACATGCGGCAGCTTCTATAGCCGGTAATCCAAATCCTTCAATTAAAGACGGCAACACAAGCACGCTGGCTAAATTCAACAAAACGACCAACTCTTCGTCAGGCAGATAACCAGTAAAGATGACGCGACTGGAAATACCCAGTTCAGCAGTTTTCCGCTTAATGGAATCGTAACAACTATGAAAGACCTCTTTCTGGTATTCCCCAACCATCACCAGTTTCGCATTGGAAAAACTGGGATGTTCAACCACTTTGGCAAAGGCTGTAACCAAAGCTTCCAGGTTTTTGTGCGGGCTGAAACCGCCCACATAAACAACCGTGCGGTCAGATGCGTTGATCCCCAAATTGAGCAAACTTTCGGTCGGTTGAGGATCAGGCAAAACACGAAAAACAGGGTCGCTGGCTTCGCCGACAACGAAAACTCTGTCGGCTGAAGTTTTGAAATGATTCAGAATTCCATGCCGGGAATAATCGGAAACCGTCGCGATGGCATCAGCCTGCCAGCGGCCAAGTGCGACTTTGCTTTTCCAAAATAGCCTGGCGGTGAAACTCGGCAATGTCAGTTGCGGGTAAGTTTCAGCAATCACATCGTGAATCATCACGATCTTTTTGGCGCGACTGAAAACCGGAACGTAGCTATAAACGGTGGGAAACAACAGCAAGTCAAAACTGGAATCAGACATTGCACGGCTCATACGAAGCATGTCCATAGCCGAGCGATGGCCGTTGGCTGCCGTTGCAACAGCAGCCGGGGAGTCCGTACTCACCAGCCGGATTTCCGCTTCCATAGGCATGTTGTCACCAACGCCCACTGAATCCACAAACAAGGTGTATTGATTTGCCTCGTCCAAAGGGATCAACGCATTCAGCAACGCACGGGCGTGGCGGCCGTACCCTCGATTGTTTTGCCGACTTGTAGCATCAACACCAATTCGCATTTTTATTTCCTCCGACTATTTTCCTTACAGCCGGGGCACAGTAAGTCGTTATCTGGCCTGAACCTGTTCAACCATTTTTCGGATTGCCGATATGACTAATTCGGGGCGGTCCCACTGCACGAAATGACCGCTATTTTCCGCGACAATCATGGAACCGTTGGGCACCAAGCGCGCCAACGAAGATTGCAGTTCGTTGTGGATCAACGCGATTCGTGGATCAAAGCAATCTCGAATATCAGACGCTCCTTCCAAGCATGGAGGCTTGGCAGTGGATTGCTCGTTTTGTTTCTCTGGGCTTTCGGACGCGCTAATCACAATAAATGGCATTTCTTTCAATGCGGCAGCAGTTCGAACTTCTTCGGCGCTTGCCAGCAAATCAACCCGCTCAAAATTCCCGCCGCCTTCGTGTCGCAGATATTCGTTCCGCTTTGGTTCAGACATCAACGCAGCCAGTCGGTTGTACTCGTCTTCGTGAGAGGCGTCCACCAAAACGATTCCGGCAACTTCGTCAGGAAATTGGCTGGCAAACATCCGTGCGTTCAAACCGCCAAACGAGTGGCCGACCAGAATGAACGGCGGTTTGAAGCCTGCGTTCTTAAGCATGACGTGCAACTCAGCGGCAATCTGCTTGCTGGTCCGGCGATTATTGACGGCATAACTTTCCCCCAACCCGGCGCGATCGTAAATCACGACTTGCGCAAATGTAGCCACCTCGCCTGGCACGCGCCCCCAGGTCGTACGCGGCTGAGCCAATCCGGTTTCAAACACAACTGTTTGGGAGCCGTTGCCAAAATGTTCAACACGCAATCTGTGTCCGCCAACGTCCACCAGACCGCCATTCATAATCAACCAGCCGCGCTGCAATCTACTCTTGCCAGCCACAAAAACTCGCCTGGGTCCAAGCGCAAAAACAGCAAGCGCTCCCAGCAAGACCAGGCTCAATACTGTCAAAGAAAGTTTACGCAACGTCATGACCGCTCCGAATTCAGCCGGGTTTGATACCAATCAATCGTTTCTCGCAAGCCATCATTCAGGCTGAATTTGGATTGCCAGTCCAGCAAGCGTTTCGCCTTCTCACAGCTCAGGTACTGTTTCGGGATTTCGCGGCTGGCTTCGTTCAGTACTTTGGGAACCAGATGCGTTTTGTCCATCAACTTCAGAATTTGATCCACCAGTTCCAAAACCGAAACCGGAGTTTCCGTGCTGAAGTTGAATGCTTCGCCGTTGAATCGTTCGTCCGGCAACCGTTCAGCCAGCGTCAGGTATGCGTCAACCGCTTCGCGCACAAAGAAGTAATCGCGAATGAATTTCCCGTCGCTGCGAATGATCGGAGCTTCGTCGCGCAACACGGAACGGATCGTTCCCGGAATCAACCGGTTGAAATTCAGGTCGCCGCCGCCATACAGATTTCCGCAACGGGTGATCGCCACAGGTGTCTGGTAGGTGTGAAAGTAGGAAACTGCGATAAATTCCGAACAGGTTTTAGAAACATCGTAAGGATATTTGCTGTTCAAAGGCTCGTCTTCTGTATAAGGCAGTTGCTCCTGCTCTCCATACGCTTTGTCGCTGGAGGCGACAACGACGCGCTCGACTTTCGGGTTGACGCGGCAGGCTTCCATCACATTCCAGGTTCCGCGAATGTTTGCTTCAAAGGTTGAAAGCGGCGCACGTAGCGCAGTGCCGACAATCGTTTGCGCTCCCAAGTGAAAGACGGAATCAATCTCGTATTCGTTCAGGGCGCGCGCCAACGTGTCGTAATCTTCCAACGCGCCGCGAACGACATTGACGCGGCTGATGAAGCCCGAACTCACAAGACGACTTTCGGGAACCCAATCCCGCACCAGGCAAGTTACATTGGCTCCGCGATTGACCAACTCTTCGGTCATCCACGAACCAAGCAAGCCGCTGGCTCCGGTAACGAAAACATTGCGACCATTCCAAAAATTCATTCCCACACCTTCCAAGGCGCCCTCCCTTCAGACCACAAAGATTCCAGTAACAATTTTTCTCGCAGCGTGTCCATCGGCTGCCAAAACCCTTCGTGCCGAAAAACCATTAACTGACCGTCGGCGGCCAACCGTTCCAGCGGTTCACGTTCCAACACAGTCTGATCGTCGGCAAGGTAATCAAACATGCCCGGCTCGAAAACAAAAAAACCGCCATTGATCCAACCTTCTCCGGTTTGCGGCTTTTCGCGAAAATGCGTGACCTTGTCGCCCTCCAGAATCAATTCGCCAAATCGCGCCGGAGGCCGCACGGCTGTTACCGTCGCCAGCTTTCCGTGCGACCGATGGAATTTCACCAGGGCGTCAATATCAACGTCGCCAAGGCTATCGCCGTAGGTCACCGAAAAAGAATCATTACCGATCAATCGTTTCAACGCCAAAACTCGCCCGCCGGTCATGGAATCCTGCCCGGTATCAATTGCTCCGATGCGCCAATCCAGCCGGTTGGGAGTAATGATTTCCATCGAAC
>CAYLJQ010000774.1:0-3476 GCA_964383955.1 uncultured Heliomicrobium sp.
TTTTGACAACATGAATTCCTGCAGCAGACATTGCCTTCATTTTTTCATCCGCAGTGCCTTTGCCGCCGGAAATGATTGCGCCTGCGTGACCCATTCGGCGTCCCGGAGGGGCCGTCTGGCCGCAAATGAAACCAACAACTGGCTTTCTAACATTGGCTTTGATGAACTCGGCCGCTTCTTCTTCGGCGCTTCCGCCAATTTCACCAATCATCACAATCGCGTCTGTATCCGGATCGTTGTTGAACAACTCCACCGCGTCTTTTTGAGTGGTGCCGATGACCGGATCGCCGCCAATACCAATGCACGTTGATTGACCGATTCCCAGCGCCGTCAATTGCCCGACAGCTTCATAGGTCAACGTGCCGGAGCGCGAAACTACGCCGACTCGTCCTTCCAGATGGATGCGTGCTGGCATGATCCCGACCTTGCACTTGCCGGCCGAAATCACGCCAGGGCAGTTTGGGCCAATCAACCGAACGCCGCGTGATTGAACGTAATGAAATGCTTTGACCATATCCAAAGCAGGAATTCCTTCCGTGATACAGACAATCAAAGCAATGCCCGCGTCTGCAGCTTCCATAATCGCGTCTGCCGCAAACGGCGGCGGAACATAAATGACAGTGGCATTCGCACCGGCATCTTTGACGGCATCAGCAACAGTATTGAAAACAGGGAAGTTTTCGTGCGTTGTGCCGCCTTTTCCAGGCGTAACGCCGCCCACGATGTTTGTGCCGTAATCACGCATTTGCAGCGCGTGAAAAGTTCCTTCTTTGCCGGTAAGACCTTGAACAATAAGACGAGTGTTTTTATCAACCAGAACGCTCAAAGCTGTTCCTCCAAAGAGCAAAACAGGCTGGCAGCGTGTTTTGCTTCGACTGTAATTTTTGATGTGATTTGAAAGAGGGCGGAGTCTAGCACACGCATCGTAAGCTGGCCAAAACGGTCTGACATTTACTGCGAAAGCCGTTTTAGTGACTCTGCCGCTGATTGTTTAACCAGTGGGTCGGAATCTGTGGCAGCGGCTTCCTGTAATGCTTCGCGCGCGCCAGTAAAACCGATTTTGCCGATCCAGGTTGCCGCCCAACGGCGCAACACGGGATTGCTGCTCTGCTTCATAATCGCAATCATTTCCGTTTCGCCATTGCGAGTGTTTTTCAATTCCATCAGAGTCTGCTCGGCCAGCGCCCGAATCGGCGCATGCTGGCTATCGAGAAAGCCATTCAAAAACAGAATTGATTTTCGTGAGTGGCTGACATCTTTCAGTTGGCAAGCTGTCAGAATCGCAGCACAGCGCAAACGCATATCCGCTTCGTCACTGATGTCGGCTCCGCTGGGATTGGCAACCTGATTAACGACCGCGTTTCTCCCTTTGAATCCTGGAAACGAAGCCAATGAGCTGACCATCGCCATTTTGACCTGAATATTCTGGCTGCCCAGCAAGTCCACCATTGGTTGTATGGATTCCTGATCGCCGAGCTTTCCCAATGCTTCGGCTGCTGCAATGCGAACTGCGGTGTCCGGATCACTAAGCAAATCCAGCAGAGGATCAACTCCACGTCTGTCACAAGCTTTGCTCAGCTGCTGTGTGGCTTGAATGCGAGCTTTTACATCAGTGCTTTTTACAGCGGAGATGGCTTTGGCAACGGCATCGTCTTGCGACGCACCTGTCACCAATGATGCGCAAGGTTCATAAATCGGTAGTGGTTTGATGGGTGTGCCTTGCGCTCTCGCACACGAAGCGGTGGCAAAAATTCCCACAAACAAACAAACCACCAAAAACAAATTGTGATGACGAAAATACATGTTCAGACTTTACCGAATGCTTCCTTAGGCCACTGTGTCTGGATTCTGCGGTGTCAATAACTTCATTGCCCGCGAAGCATGGGCAATGGCAATGACCAGGTCGCTGACTGACTTGCCGTACCAGTTTAAGTGCGGCTCCAGATCGGTAGCGCGCAGCTTGACCAGATACTCATAAAGTAGTTGCTCGCCAGCTTGCAGACGACCTTTCTGCGCTGGAGTCAAGGTGAAAAGTTTATGCAACTGGGCATAGTTGATTGCTTCCAGCGCATGGCCAAGCATTCTGATTTGAAATCGGTAGCGCATCACTTCCAGTGTGTTGGTCGGGGCGACGCCTTTGGAAGCCAACTTGCCGCCCTGCCCTTCCACCGCCAGCCGATTCACCAGATTGGGATCCGCCTTTGCAGCTTCGGCTTCCCGGTCTATCGCCTGTGAATCCCCTTTCAAGCGCAGCAAAACATTGTCCAACAGTTTATTTAGACGAGCTTGCAAATTGCTGCCGGTGTAGCCGTGATTCAAACAAGAAAAATATCCGTAAACGTTGTGCATTCCGGCGCAACTGTATTTGGCAATTGCCTGCCGGAAAGCCAAAGACTCCATTTCCCCATGTCCAACAGTTCCTTCAATATCTCCGCAAACACCTTCATAAACCGTCAGTGTTTTATCAATAACATCCGGCAAATTGATGGTTTCGCCATAGGCATTTGTCCAACTGGCCTGATTCGGTTGGACCAAAATCGAAAATGCGATCAACCCCCAAGGCAAATGCTGTCCCAGCATTCCCGGTTCGTAACGGTCAAAATTTTGCGAGTCAAAGCGGAAAAGAGCTTTGGCACTTTCGCCCAAATCTCGCAGTGTGTACCGATTGCTGCCAACGGTGATCGGCTGATCCGGGCTAACGCCCGCTTCAAGCATGGTTTTCAGAAAGCTATTGCCGTGAACTTCCGCATCGCGCTGAAAGTAAATATATCGTTTGCCGCCAACCTCTTTTTCCGCCGCAAATCTGGAACACAAAAATTCCAACGCCGACGAACCGTCGTTCAGCTTGAAGTTTTTGCCGAAAGCACGGACGCAGTGAATCAACGCGGAGGGGTTATTCAGTTCGCGGGAATAATGGCTAAGGATTTCATCTCCCGCGCGCAAAGCGTTTTGATAATTCGCTTCCAGCGTTACTGGCAAAAGCGGCTTGCCGGTCGCCAGGTTTGGCGTCGGCGAAACCGCTGGCAAGGCGGTTGTTGAAGAAGAGCCATACCAACCAGCTTTATATCCGATTCCCGCAACTGCGAGCGCTCCGATTCCTCCGAGGCCCAATGTTACGAATTTCCGCCTGCTGGGTTCAGGCGAAACCTGAACAGACTTACCTTTCTGACTGCTTTTCGCTTTGCTCATTGAATGAAAACCTTTGAAACCTTCAGTGGAATTATGAGAAGTAGTGAGGGCAGCAAATCGGAAAAGTAAACGATGAATTGGCTTAAATCAAGCAGGCAATTGAACTCGCGAGTTTTGAGCTTTGGCCGGAAAAAGGCAAAATGTCCCTGGAGGATAAAACAACCGAATGAGTGAGCAAAAAATTAAACGTATCTGTGTATTTTGCGGATCAAGCAGTGGAAATCAGGAAATTTACGTAACAAAAGCACGCGAACTGGGCCATTCGATGGCTGCCAAAGGCATCGGTC
>CAYLJQ010000775.1:0-3468 GCA_964383955.1 uncultured Heliomicrobium sp.
CGCGTGCGGGTAATTTTGGATACCTTTATGCTTCCTTGTCAGCGCCGCGACGATTAGAACGATAAAGGTCGCACAGTTTTTGGAATTTGCCGCTTGCTCCGCGTGCGGCAGTGCAAAGAAAATCAAACAGGAGTGAGACAGCAATGAAAGCGTATCAAATCACAGCAAAGCAATTGATTTTGCTGGCATTGGCAACGGCAATTTTCGCTTCCGGAGCCGTGCTGGTTTATGACCGTTTTGGTTCGGAGTTACTTGGCAGATTGGTTGGAGCCAAAACCGAAAAAGCCGCCGTCGAAACTACCGCCATCGAAGGCTTGACGGATCCATCCGTTGCCACCGACGAAAAAAACAACCAAGAAGTCTATTCAGCAATCAGCCCTGGCGTCGTTCACATCACCTCAACAGTAACGGTTCAAGATTGGTTCAACGCTTACCAAACAGAGGGTGCAGGTTCGGGCTCGATTTTGGACAAAGAGGGCCGCATTCTGACGAATTTTCATGTCATTCAGGACGCCGAAAAACTTGATGTTCGTCTTTCCAATAACAAAACCTATGAAGCCAAAGTTCTAGGTTCCGATCCGGACAATGACCTGGCAGTCATTCAAATCAGCGCCCCGCCCGCAGAATTGAGCGTAGTTCCGCTGGGTGCATCAAAGAATTTGTTTGTGGGGCAAAAGGTGCTGGCCATCGGCAATCCATTCGGACTGGATCGCACATTGACCACTGGAATCATTTCCGGGCTGTCGCGCCCGATCCGGTCAGAGATGACAAAAACCCTGATAGAAGGTGTGATTCAAACCGACGCTGCCATCAATCCCGGAAATTCCGGCGGACCATTATTGAATTCACGCGGACAGTTGATCGGCATCAACACCATGATTTATTCGCCTTCGGGAGGTTCTGTTGGCATTGGTTTTGCGGTTCCGGTGGAAACCGCCATCCGCGTCATCGGCGAAATCAAACAGTTTGGCCGCGTCAGAAAAGCGCGTCCGGGCGTGAATTTCATTCCGCTGGCGAATCTTGGCGACCGGTTTATTCGCGCGGTTGAAATTCCCGTCAGCGAAGGGTTGATGGTGGTCGAAGTTGAATCAGGCAGTGCTGCTGAGCGTGCAGGCATCAAAGGCCCAACACAAGCCGTTCGTTATGGTCGTTACCAGATTCCCATTGGCGGCGACATCATCGTAGGAATGGACGGTCAGAAGATTTCGAACCGTGATGATTACGACCGAGTGCTGAATGCCAAAAACATAGGGGACCGTGTGCAAGTCGAGGTTATGCGAAATGGCCGTAAGGTCGCATTAGTCCTAACATTGGAAGAAGGGCCGCGTTCCTCTCGGTCGCGCATCTGATCTTTCATTCGGCATTAGACTCAAAGCGCGCAACCTGAAAAAGCAGGTTGCGCGCTTTTGCATTTGCAATGCAAAAAACTGGCAGACATTTGACTTTATTCTGTGGCAGCGGGCATTATCCCGCATCGTTTTCAGCATCATTTCAGATCAATTACTCGGTTATGGCAGAAGAAAGTCTGGCGCTGACGGCAACGCTGAATCAGCTTGCTGAGCTGGATAAATACAATTTCTGGCTTTATGAACAAATCGCAAAGGCGGTAGGTCGCCGCGTGCTCGAAGTCGGTTCCGGCACTGGAAACATCACACAGTTTTTGTGCGCTGACGGACGGCAAGTTATGGCAACGGATGTGGTGCCCGCTTATCGCAGCGAGTTGCAACGATTGTTCGGCGAAAAGTCCAATGTTTGTGTTGGCAAGTTCGACTTGATGGCTACAGCCGACGCGGAAATGATTGCCGATCCTTTCGACACTGTGGTTTGTTTGAATGTGCTGGAACACATCGAAGACGATTTGTTTGCGCTGGAACAGATGCGCGACGTTTTGCAACCGGGCGGAAAGCTGGCGCTGCTGGTTCCTTCGCACCAGTTTCTGTACGGCGAATTTGATAAAGCCGTCGGCCATTTTCGCCGCTACAGCAAACGGGAATTGGTTGGCAAACTGGAAAAAGTCGGTTTTGCCGTGCGCGAAACCAAATATTTCAGCTTGCTGGCGGCGTTGCCCTGGTTTATCAACGGACGCTTGCTGAAACGTGATTACCTGCCAGCGGGTCAGGCCAATCTGGCCAACAAACTCGTCCCGCTTTTACGCCTGGAAAAATTGATCGGCCCGCCGTGTGGCCTATCACTCATTGCAATCGCTCAAAAACACTGAAAAGGAAATGATGAAGGCAGAATGATGAGTGATGAATTTGAGTAGAGTTCATCATTCATCCTTCTGAATTCATAACTATTGCTATGCGTTGGTCAAATTACTTCATTCCTACACTTCGTGAAGAGCCTTCGGACGCCGAAGTCATCAGCCACAAATTGCTGCTGCGCGCTGGATTTGTGCGCCAATTAGGCGCGGGCATTTACACCTATTTGCCGCTGGCGCAGCGTTCGGTGCTGAAAATTTCAGAAATCATTCGCCAGGAAATGAATGCCATCGGCGGCCAGGAGTTTTTCTTTCCGGCGCTGCATCCGGCGGAAATCTGGCAGGAATCCGGGCGCTGGACGGTGATGGGGCAGAACATGTTCCGCCTGAAAGATCGCAAAGGCGGTGATTATTGTTTGGGCATGACGCACGAAGAATGCTTCACGGACATCGCGCGCAATCATCTGCGTTCGTATAAACAACTGCCGCAAGTTTGGTATCAGATTCAAACCAAATTCCGCGACGAACCTCGTCCGAAATCCGGCTTGCTGCGCGTGCGCCAGTTCACGATGAAGGACGCGTACACCTTCGACATTGACCAGGCTGGCCTGGACAAAGCCTTTGACGATCAGCGCGCTGCGTACTGCAAAGTCTATAGCCGCTGTGGACTGGATTTCGTCATTGTCGAAGCCGATTCCGGTTCGATGGGCGGTTCGGCCTCGAACGAATTCATGGTTTACACCGACGCGGGCGAAGACTTGGTCGCAAGCTGCGCAAAATGCCGATACGCGGCCAACACCGAAAAAGCTCATTCGCGCATTCCTGCGGTTGACGATGGCGAAGGCTCGGGTGCGGCTGAAAAATTCCCGACGCCGGGAGTTCGTACGATTGATGACCTGGTTAACTTCGACGGCGGAGCCGCCGCGAACAAACAGATCAAAACGCTGGTTTATGTTTCCGTCGCGGCCAAAGGCGACGAAGCCAAAAACACTCTGTTTCTGGCTTTGCTGCGCGGTGATCACCAGGTCAACGACGCCAAACTGTCGAACGCCATCGCCAAGCTGGTTAACAAAGACGGCTGGGAGCAGACCGCCGTTCGTCCGGCTCACCCTGAAGAAATTTTCGATCTGATGGGAGCGCACGCTGGAAGCCTCGGCGCTGTTGGCGTGACGAAAGTTCCGGTCATTGCCGATGAGGCATTGCTCGGCCGTAAAAACATGACCACAGGCGCAAACATTGATGATCATCACTTGCGCAATGTCAGCGTT
>CAYLJQ010000776.1:0-3464 GCA_964383955.1 uncultured Heliomicrobium sp.
AGAGTAATTCTGTTTTTGGCGGGATAAGGCCTTCAGGCCTTGTCCCGCCTTTGGAGTAAGCATGAAAAAGACACTGTCAGTTTTTATGGCAATCATCTGTTTGGCCTTCGTCGTTTCAGCGCAAACGCCGAAGCAGGTTGTCACCGTTCTGAAAGGCCTTGATCCGGTTGAACTGGTCAACGGCAAAGAGGTTCAGGGGCAGGAAAGTTTGTCGGTCACGCGCGTTCGGTACCGGTATCTGTTCGCTTCAGAAGCCAACAAGAAAGCGTTTGAAAAATCGCCAGCCGATTACCAAATCCAGCTTGGCGGGGGATGCGGCCAGATGGGCAGTTTAAGCGGTGCAGGCAATCCGGATCGTTTTCACGTGTTCAATAAACGCATCTACATTTTTGCTTCGGAATCCTGCCGCAACTCGTTCAAGAAAAATCCTGACATTCACATCGAAGCGCCAGATGCCGCTCCGACTGGAACCTCCGCCGAAAAGAAACGCGGGCAGGAACTGATCGCGTTGGCGTTAAAAGGATTTGGCGGAGCGGCCAAAGTGGATGGCGTCAAAAACTATCAAATGAAAATCAAGCTCGGTTACAAATCAGGCGACAAAATAACCGAATATCCGCAAACCAAAACCGTCGCTTTTCCAGGCAGTTATCGCGACGAATATGACTGGGGAGCTTCGCAAACGGGCGACGTACTTCTGCCCGGCGGTGCCGTCAGCCTGACCACCAAAAACTCAGAAAGCGATGCCTGGCAGCGCGAAGAACCGGTCAAAGCGGCGCTTGAACGCGCGCTGTATCGCGAACCGCTGGCAATGTTGAAAGCGCGCAAGGAAAAAGGTTTCGTTGCCTTTGCCGCCGGAAAAGCCAAAGTTGGCGAAACCGAAGTTGAGTTGCTGAAGCTCGGCTTCAAAGGCGCGACTACGACTTTGGGAATTGATCCGAAAACAGGCCAGGTGCTGCAGGTTGCTTACCGCGACCGCAAAGGCGCGTTCGGCGATGTGGTCAAAAACTTTTCCGATTTCCGTTCGGTGGATGGACTGATGATGCCGTTCGGCATTGCCGAAAACTTCAATGGAAAGGCTGTTGCCAGCCCTATTGTTTCGGTCGAATCCATCGCCATTAACGGCAAGCTGGACGCGAAGCTATTTCAGGGACAGTAGCCCCGAAGTCACAAGTTTTACAACTTTTTGCAGACTTCGGCGAAACCGGTTTCGGATAATCGCCGCGTCAATCAACCAAACATCAGCTTACAAAGGAGTCACACCATGGCAAGAGTCGGACATTTCGAAATTCATGCGGACAATCCCGAACGCGCAATTGCTTTTTACAGCGGTGTGTTCGGCTGGGAATTTACTCAATGGGCAGATCAACCATACTGGCTGATCAAAACCGGTCCCGCGGAAGAACCCGGAATTGATGGCGGATTGTTGCCGCGCAGAGGCGACCGCCCGCAACCCGGGCAAGCGGTGAATGCTTATGTTTGCACGGCGATGGTGGCTTCGCTGGATGAAACGATTGCGGCAGTGGAAAAACATGGCGGTGGCACGGCTCTGCCGAAAATGCCTGTGCCGGGCGTAGGCTGGCTGGCATATTTTCACGACCCGGAAGGCAACATCTTCGGCGCGATGCAGCAAGATGCGAATGCCAAATAAAACTTCAGAAAAGGTGTAACTACTATGAAACCAATGACAATCGTTGCCTTGTTCGGATTTTTGCTGACTATGGCTGCCGCTGCGCAGGCGCAATCCGCAGACCCGTTTGCCGACAACTTCAAATTTTATTACGGCTTCAACAAACGAAACGTGATTGCCGCCGCCGAAAAAATGCCTGCGGCGGATTACGGTTTCAAACCCACCAGCGAAGTGCGGACGTTCGGCGAGGTTCTGGGCCATATTGTTGATGTGCAAAACATGGCTTGTTCCGCCATCAAAGGCGATGCAAATCCCAGCAAGGAACCCACCGAAAAAACTGCCAAGACCAAAGAGGATTGGGTCAAAGCCGTCAAAGCTTCCTTTGAGTATTGCGATGGCGCATTCAACAACATCACCGATGCAAAGCTCCTGGAAAAATACAAAGGATCGCGGGGCGAATATCCGAAATCGAATGCGGCTTCGCTGGCTGTGTTTCACACTTCGGAACATTACGGGAATCTGGTGGTGTATATGCGGTTGAAAGGCATCGTTCCGCCCAGCACCGAACCGCCTTCACCGCAGAAACCGGAAACGAAACCCGCCCCTGACCAGAGCAAACCGCCGCAATTCGACCTGGACACTTATCAATTTGGCCTTCTGCGCAAAGGTCCAAATCACGGCACAGGAACAAAAGAAGAAGCCGAAAAAATTCAGGCAGGCCACATGGCCAACATCAACAAAATGGCCGCGATGGGCAAGCTGATGGCTGCCGGGCCAATGGGCGATAACGGCGATTTGCGCGGCATCTTTTTGTTCAAAACCGCTTCGCTGGATGAGGCCAAAGCGTTAGCCGCCGAAGACCCCGCGATCAAAGCTGGGCGGTTGCGGATGGACATTTTTACCTGGATGGGCCCAAAGGGAATCGGCAAAGAGTTTTCCGCGAAATTTCAGGCTGACCCGAAAACACCCGCAACGATGACGCAGTTCTATCTGGTGCTGCTGAACAAAGGCCCGAAGGCTTCGGAAGCGGCGGCGGCTGACCTGCAAAAACTGCAGCTTGAACATTTGTGGGATATCCGGCGCAGACTTGATGACAAAAGCTACGTCGCTGCTGGACCGCTTGGAAATGCAGGCGATTTACGAGGCATTTTCGTCATTGCGGCCAAAACTGCGGAAGAAGCCAAAGCCATTGCCGAATCCGATCCGATGGTCAAGGCAGGCGTTCTAAGTGTTGAACTGCATCCGTGGTGGGTGGCCAAAGAAGTCTGGCCGTAGGAGGCGTATGAAAGGATCAGCGTTGTTCTTGTTGTTGAGTTTGACCCTTGCGCAACAGGAACCAGGGATCAACCTGCTGGCGAATAAAAGCGGGTTGCCTTTGATGACCTATTGCGAGCTTGTAAACAATCCAGAGCAGTTTGATGGCAAGGTTGTGCGCGTTCAGGCCACATATCTTTCAACCTGGCATGGCGGGTATCTTTACAGTCCGGCTTGTGAGGGGAAGGATAAACACGCAAACCTTGACTTGGCTTGTAACGATGAAGACTCATGTAAGGCATTGAGGAAAACACTGAGCTATAACCTGCCCATTGACTTTTTTGAACGCCATGGAGAAATGATTTTTATTGGGCGATTTGGGAGCGCAGGTGGTTACGGCAAGCTTGTGTCCTACCATGAAGGCTTCAAGTTCCAATTGGAAGTGGAGAAAATCGAAAGAGATTTTCTGACTCCAAAAAACTGGCGCTTGCCCCCAAACGGCTTTCGCTCGGGATGGGGGATGATTTCGTTCCGATAGCAAACGTCTTGTTCAGCGATGCTTATCCTAACGGAGCGAAGTTTG
>CAYLJQ010000777.1:0-3461 GCA_964383955.1 uncultured Heliomicrobium sp.
AGAACCAAACTGAAACGACTTTACCCGTCAACTTCATAGTGGCGATCTACTAGAATGTCCCCATTCTTGAGGATGTATTCTCCTGAAACCTCCTTATTAACCCTGTAAAGACTTCTTAAATTAACGTCAAGATCATCCCCATACATATTTAGAACATCAATTGTGAGTATGCCGCGATCAATTTTTTGCGTTTTGTCGAAGTTGATTCCGTTCTTGAACGAATAGATTTCACCCAACTTCTTTCTCTCCCATCCCGTTTTCATAGCAACCCCCGAATCGTTTCCAACACGTCCGCGCTCTCCGCATCCAACGCCGCGATTTCATCCATGATTTCCTGCGGGATGCGGTGCGCGACGGCTTCGCCGCCGTTCGGGTTCTTAACCGAAAGGTCAAAGGTCGCCGGGTCAATGCTGGCGGCGTCCACGCTCCATGATTTGGGAGAATCGGCGAAGCTCCGTTGCAGCGCGACGAAGTCCGTCAAATCGTCATCGTTCAGCGGATTGGTCTTGCCCAGATTACGGCCCGGATCGAGTTGATAAAACCAGACCTTGTGCGTCGGCGCGCCTTTCTCAAAAAACAGCACGACGGTTTTGACGCCCGCGCCCTGAAACGTGCCGCCGGGGCAATCCAGCACGGTATGCAGGTTGCAGCTTTCCAGCAGCAGTTTGCGCAAACTGACCGAGGCGTTGTCCGTATTCGACAGAAAGGTGTTTTTGATGACGATGCCGCCGCGTCCGCCCGCGCGCAAAATCTTGATGAAATGTTGCATGAACAGAAACGCCGTTTCGCCTGTGCGGATGGGGAAATTCTGCTGCACTTCCTTGCGCTCTTTGCCGCCGAAGGGCGGATTGGCCAGCACCACGTCGTAGCGGTCTTTTTCCTGAATGTCGGCGATGTTTTCGGTCAGCGTGTTGGTGTGGACGATGTTGGGCGCTTCGATGCCGTGCAGGATCATGTTCATGATCGCAATCACATAGGCCAGCGACTTTTTCTCTTTGCCGAAAAAGGTGTTGGTTTGCAGCGTTTCCAGATCGCTGGTCTTCAGCCCCGGCTTGGCTTTCAGGTAGTCGAACGCTTCGCACAAAAAGCCCGCCGAACCGCACGCGCCGTCATAAATGCGTTCGCCGATGCGTGGAGCCGTGACTTGGATCATCGCGCGAATCAACGGACGCGGCGTGTAGTATTCGCCGCCGTTGCGTCCGGCGTTGCCCATGTTTTTGATCTTGGCTTCGTACAGGTGCGACAGTTCGTGCTTTTCGGTCTGCGAACGAAAGCGCAATTCGTCAATGTGATCAATGATTTCGCGCAGGTTGTAGCCGCTCTGAATCTTGTTTTTGATCTCGCCGAAAATCTCGCCGATCTTGTATTCCAGCGTGTTCGGCCCCGTGGCCTTTTGCTTGAATTCGTGCAGATAGGGAAAGAGCTTCAAGTTGACGAAATCGCGCAGGTCGTCGCCGGTTTTGGCTGCGTTATGATCAAGCTTGCCGCTGGCGTCTTTCGGCGCGGCCCACGTTTCCCAGCGATAGGGTTCATCCAGAATAAAGCTGTACGGTTTGCCTTCCAACTCGGCTTCGGTGGCTTTGTCCTGTTCCAAAGCGTCCAAATACTTCAGAAACAGCAGCCACGAAGTCTGTTCGGTGTAATCGAGTTCAGTGGTGCAACCCGCTTCTTTACGCAGTGTGTCGTCAATGTTTTTGAATGCTTGTTCAAACATGGTGATATGAGGTCAGAGTGATGGGCACAAATCTTTTTGTCGCATCCCTTGCAGTTCTTGTCAAAGGGAATGAACGCCAAATTTGCCGCTTCGGTGAGCCATCGCTATAATGCGCCCGCAACTTTCCACCATGCTGACTTCAACAAAACAATCCCGCTACGAAGCCGTCATTTTTGATCTGGATGGCACGTTGGCGAACACGTTTTCAACTGTGTTACGCCTCTTTAACCGCGTGATGCTGGATCGGACTGGCCGGCACTGGCGGCTGGAAGAGCTGATTCCGTACTTTGGCCCGCCGGAAAGCGTGATGTTTCAGCGGATGTTTCCCGCAGCCGAACTTCATGAACCGATGATTGAGGATTATTTTCGGTTCAGCCGCGAAGACGGCCACGAAATCAAACCCTTTGACGGCATCAGCGAACTGGTCAGCGACTTGAAAAGCTCTGGCATCAAGCTTGGAGTGTTCAGCGCCGCCAACACGGAAGCCGCCCGCATTCGTGTCGGGCACGCCGGGTTGCTGGATTTTTTTGACGAAGTTCTGGGCGGAGATTCGGTCGCCAACAGCAAACCGCATCCGGACGGGTTGTTGCATTTGATGGAAAAGTTCGAGGTGGATCCAATGGCGACGGTTTACATTGGCGATATGGTCGCCGATGTTGAAGCCGGACGAGCGGCAGGCGTAACGACTGTGGCCGTGACTTGGGGAGCGGCCAAGCGGGAAACGTTGGCAGCGGCCAACCCTGACCATTTGATTGATCACCCCAAATTGCTCAAGAGCGTCATCACCTATGGTTGAAAACGAACTGTAAAACCCTCTGTAAACTATGTCACTGAATCTTAACGGTATTATTGCAGCGTTGCCGACGCCTTATGGCTATGACGGCGAAATTGATCACAACAAGCTTCGAGACAATGTCCAGAAGTGGAATCAAAGCGATCTACTTGGATATTTGATTCTGGGTTCAACCGGCGAATTTCCGCATCTGACGACGGATGAAAAGCTGGCAGTGATTGAAACCGTTCGCAATGCGATGGCTCCGGAAAAGTTGTTGCTGGTTGGCACCGGAGAGCTTTCGACGCGGCAGACGATTGAAATGACCCGGCGCGCCCACGACTATGGCGCTGATGGAGCCGTGATTGTCACGCCGTTTTATTACAAGAAAATTCTGTTCGATGAACACTACATCGCGCATTACGAACGGATTGCTGACAGCGCGCCGATTCCGGTGCTGGTTTACATGATTCCGCAATTTGCCGGAGTCAGCTTGATGCCCGAAACCATCGCGCATCTGGCCGAACATCCGAACATCATTGGCTTGAAAGAAAGCTCCGGCGACCTTTCGGCGATGAAGGACCTGTTCCGCGATTTGAAAACAACCGAGTTCAATGTGCTGGTCGGTTCGCCAGCGATTCTGCACGAAGCGCTGGAAGTTGGTTGTTCCGGCGCGGTTCTGGCTGTTGGCTGTTTGGCTCCGAATGCGTCGTGCGCAGTTCGCCAAGCCTGGCAGGAAGGTCGCTACGAACAAGCGAAAGAAATCCAGGGTCGCTTGGCCAAGCTGGCGCGTGCGACTTCAGTCAACGGCATCGGCCACCTGAAAGCGGCGATGGATGTGGTTGGGCTTTACGGTTTTTTGTCGCGTTCGCCGATGCCCAATCCGACGGACGAAGAGCGCAGGGAAATTGCCGAAGCCATCGCCGAAAGCGAACTGTTTGAAAAGAACGAAGCGGGCGTCTGGGTTGAGAAGAG
>CAYLJQ010000778.1:0-3458 GCA_964383955.1 uncultured Heliomicrobium sp.
AAACCTATTCAACCGGAATGTTGATGCGGCTGGCCTTCGCTTCGGCCATTCACGTTGATCCGGATGTTTTGATCGTTGACGAAGCTTTGTCGGTTGGCGACGTGTATTTTCAGCGCAAATCGTTGGATCGGATGGAGTATTTCCGAAAGGCTGGCAAAACCGTTTTGTTCGTTTCTCATGACCCGATGTTGGTGCAGCGGTTTTGCACGCAGGCGTTGTGGATCGAAGGCGGCAAAGTGGCAATGACCGGCAACGCGCGCGAAGTTGTCACTGCTTACCAAGCCTTTTGCGCCAAACTGGAAGACGACCGATTACGCAATGCAGCGCGAAACGGCGGCATTGGTTCACGCGAACACGACGAAATTTTGCGCGAACTGCAACTAACTGGCTCTCGCTGGGGAAATGGCAAAATTCGATTTGCCAATGTTGAAATGCTGAATTCACGCGGCGAAGCCACCTGGGTTTTCAGCCATGGCGAAGAAGTCACAATCCGCCTTCACATCGAATCCGATGCCGATTACCCGCAGCCGATCTTTGCCGTGGACATTCATCGCTACGACGGCATTTTCATCGGAAGCATCAACAATTTGGACACGCACGCTGCCAGCTTGCCGATCAAACGCGGAGCTAGTTCGATTGACCTGCACATTTCAAAGCTGGAGCTTTCGCACAATGTTTACTTCCTTTCGCTGAAGGCTTACACGCAAGACGGCTCGCCCGATTGGAGCGACCCGGCGGACATTCACAATCAGATGTACCAGTTTGATGTGGTGTCAGAACAGGCGACTCATGGCTTGATGAAGTTCGAGGCCGAATGGTACGGTATTGGCGCGCGGTCGTAAGGCGTGGATGGAACAGGCTGGTTATGCGATCAGCATTGGCTCACCACTCTCCAATTCCATAATCCATAGGAGTCAATTCAATGCCACAAGTATTGTTGGATGCAGTAGGACCGCTGCCTCTGTCAGTAACGTTTGCCGCTGAAAGCGATGATCCGATCACATTCTTCGTTGCTGGGAGCTGTTGGTCGCAAAAACCAAATGTCGAAATTGGATTTGCCGTTATTCTCGATGGCCAGCAAATTGGAAATGCGACGATCTATTCCAACGGAGCGGCCACGCACAGAGCCGTCGTTCCGCAATTCGTTCCCTGGCAATTCGACGGGCCAGGGAATCACACTTTAGAACTAGTAGCGCTTCCCGGCGCGACAGTTTCTGACGTGAACGACCGTTTTACGGTTGTGATGGTGGATTGATTGAGGAAATGTCAGCAGCCCGGCTTGTATGGGCTGCTGACACTCTGATCAAACAGAAAAGCCTTCGCAATAACTGACAAACTCTCCAGCCAGTTCCAGCGCCGCCTGCGCCGAAGCTTCATCCGCCGAACCGGCTTTTACGCCTTCAAACGTTTCCAGCAGATTTTTCCACGAACCGCTTGTCTTTCCTGAAAGCACAAACAGGTTTTCAAACTCCCACAACGCTTCCAGCGAAGTGAAGGGATCAACCAGCTTTTGATACAGAGGAACACGCGCGGCTGCGGACGCAGCTTCGTAACTTTCCAGCAAGACTTGTTCGTAATTGCCATGCAGCAGATACGCTTTGGCTTGTTCCAGTTTGTTCTGCGCGGTTTCAAACGTCGGCACGACTTCGGCGATGGTTGTTCCGGCACATTCGCCGCGAACGCCTGAGCGAATCGAAAAACGTTCGTTTTCATGGCCGTAATCGTCGTAAAACTCCGGGTTGGTATCGAAGGCAGGAATGGCTTTCAGCGGTTCCAGCACTTCTTTCACTCGTGCGTCGCCAATGCGTGCGATGAAGCTGTTGAAGTCTTCGCCGGAAACTTTTTCCGAATCGTGCAGCTTGAACAGAGTTTCGACGACGTTAATTGCGTTGCGCGCCGGAAAGCGACCGAAGACTTTGGCCGCTTGCGCGCGTCCGTGGTTGGACTGCCCGCCCAGGAACAGCAAGTGCGCTGGAAGGTTATGGCCTTCGTGCGAAACCGCCGCAGCGTGAAATCCAATGTTGGCTACCGCGTGTTGCGCGCAGCCATTCGGGCAACCGGAGATTTTGATTCGCATATCACGATTGGCTTCGCGGTAAGGCTCCAGCGTGCCGGTAAAGAAAGATTCCGAAATCGCATTGCCTAATCCTTTTGCCGAAGCAATTCCCAGACGGCAGGTGTCGGCTCCTGGGCAGGCGGTCACATCGGCGACGGTTTCGGCTCCTGCATCGCCGAGCGAAATGCTGCGAAGTTCTTTGTATAGCTCCGGCAGGTCTTCCACACGAACCCAGGGCAGAAAAAGATTCTGTTCAATTGAAACGCGCAACTGGCTGGCTGAAAATTTGCGAGCAACGTTGGCTAAATCGCGAGCACGGTCTGACGTAATGTCGCCGAGCTTGGTTCGGACGTGGACTCCGCGAAAGCCTTCGACGCGATGCGCGATGACGGAATCTTGCGCCCATTGCTGGTAATCAGAATCATTCGTCAGCGGATGAAGCACGTTCAAGTTTTGATCTGCGGCTGTGAGCTTCGGATCATTTTCCTCTTCCAGAAAATCAGCCAGCGGCGGCAATTCACCTATGATTTGGCGTTCGGCGTCCACTTCGGCTTTGAATTTATCCCAGCCCATTGTCTGCACCAGAAACTTCATGCGAGCTTTCATGCGCTGTTTGCGTTCGCCATAGCGGTCAAAGATGCGAATGACCGCCGCCGTGAAATTGAACATTTCTTCTACCGGCAAAAACTCGCTGTAAATGTGCGCGGGCATCGGGCCGCTGCCTAAGCCACCGCCGACGTGAACTTTGAAGCCGCGACGGAGTTGGCCGCCCTCTTCGCGTGTGACCGCATGAAATCCCAGATCGTGAAACGCCAATGCGGAATGATCTTCTGCGCAGCCTTCAAAGGCGAACTTCATCTTGCGTCCCATGTTCTGATTGAATTTGTTTCGCAGCAGGAATTTGAACAGCGCGCGTGTGTACGGATACACATTGAAAACTTCGTTGTGTGAAACTCCGGCGCGATAACAGGCTGTGATGTTGCGAACCGTATTGCCGCAGGCTTCGCGCGTGGTGATGCCGACTTCTTCCAGTTCGCGCAATAATACAGGAGCATTTTCCAGCAGCAGGTAATAAAGTTGCGCGTCTTCGCGCGTGGTGAAGTGAATAAAGCTGCTGGCATATTTGTCGGCAACATCAGCCAGGCGGGTCAATTGATCTGCCGTCAGGTAGCCACCCGGAATCTTGATGCGTTGCATTTGCACGCCTTCCTGACGCTGGGCGTAAGTGCCGTACTGAAGCCGGAATTTCTGCATCTTGGTTTCGCCAACCAATCCAGCTCTATACTTTTTGATCTGTTGTTCGTAATTGGCCAGTTCGTCTTCGATAAAATCGGGGATCGGGGAAGCCTGTAACTGTGTCGAAGTCGCGTTCATAGTTCTCCTGGGTTGTTCTTATTCGACC
>CAYLJQ010000779.1:0-2289 GCA_964383955.1 uncultured Heliomicrobium sp.
GCTCTCTCCTGCTGATTGAAGCCATACGAAAATGCACGAAAGATCATTTCGTGCGGAGTGACTTCATTGGGTAACTTTATTTATTACTGACAGAACTGCCAGTTTGCAGTTTATCCAGGTTGCTGGTGGCGACGGTCTCGCCGGATGTGATTCCTTCGACAACCTCGATTAAATCTCCGTCCGCCATCCCGGTTTTGATTATGCGCTCAGTCGCTTTGCCATTTTCAATGACGAACACCTTGGTAAGCCCCGCAACACTGACGACGGCTCGTGCTGGAACCATGATGGCAGGAGCGTCATTGGCAGTGATCAGTTGCGATTTGGCAAACATACCCGGACGCAGCAGATTGCCTGAATTGCCGACTTCGGCTTCGATGGTCAAGGCGCGCGTCTGCTCGTTCAGCGAAGGGCCAATGCGAACCACGCGGCCTGTGAATGTACGGCCCGGAAACGCTTCGACCGTCAGCGTCATCGTCTGCCCTTTGCGAACGGCGGCTGCGTAAGCTTCCGGAATGTCTGCCCGCAACCGGAGCGGATTGATTTTGACCAGCGAAACGATCTTTCCGCCGACTGCTAAATAAGTCCCTTTGGCTGCAATTTTCTCTTTGACCGCGCCGCTGATGGGCGAACGAACAACAGTGTCCGTAATGGCTTTTTTGGCCAGCGCCAAAGCCGAACGTTGCTGTTCGAGAATTGCCAATTGCTGATTCACAGCATCCAGCGCAGCCTGATAACGCGCTTTGGCAAGATTGTGCTGCGTCGAAGCCTGATCATAAATCGAACGCGAAATGTCTCCTTGCTCAATCAGTTTGGAGTTGCGATCCAAATCCATTTGCGCCCAGTCCAGCGAAGCTTTGGCCACACGCACATCCGCATTCTGCTGCGGATCGAACTTTTCTCCCTCCTTCATTCCCAGCCGCGCCATGGTTTGTTTCAACGTGGCTTCGGCCTGCTCCACCTTCAGTTTGGCATCGCGCTGGTCAATGACCGCAATCACCTGGCCCTGGCCAACGTAGCTGCCGAAATCAACATTCAGTTGCGACAATTCGCCCGCCACCTGTGCGGAAATCACGACTTCTTCATCCGCCGCCATCGAACCGACAACTTCCACGCTACGCTGCAAATTGCGCGTAATCGCAGCAGCCGACGTCACGTCAACGGCCTGCGGAGTCGCAGCCGCTGCGGGTTTTGTCGCCGCATCCGCGGTTGCTTCCGGTTGTTTCGCCGCTTTTGAACAGGCTGCGCCAATTGCGACCAATAAAAGCGCAGAACAGAGCACTAGATTATTTTTTGTGAGTCTCAATTTTCCTTCTCCTGTAATGCTTTTCGTTCACTCTTCTAATTCACTCGAAATTTGGTTGAAGCTACTACTTTTTCGGCAGTGTTTGCCCGGGCAAGGTTGCAGTTGTCGTCATTGAGACGAGAAACAGGTTTGTGAATTGCTCCGCCGCCTGACGGTTGGTCATGGTCATCGGTTCGCTGTCATAACGCTGAAAGAACTTTTTGAACATGACGTGATTAATCACCATTCCCATAAAACACCGTACAGCCGTCATCGCATCCACCGGGCGAAATGCGCCGTCGGCAATGCGTTTTTCAACATAATCCGTCAACTGGCGATGTGTTTTGGCAATGTGGTTGCGATAAATCATTTCGGCCAGTTCGTGCCCTTCCAGCGCGCTGTACAGCAGTATGCGCATTGCCATGTCGTCCTGGTCATGAAATTCCAGGACATTGAAAGCCAGCGATTCAAACACGCGCCGGTCATCGCCGGATTCCATCGCTTCGTTCAAGACAGACTGCATCTGCTGTACATTCGGAGATTTAGCCTTGCAATCCATAATCGCTGAATAAAGCTCGCCTTTTGTCGCGAAGTGCCGATAAATGATTGCTTCGTTGACTCCGGCAGCCAGCGCAATTTCTTTCGTTGTCGTGCCGCGAAAACCGCTTTGCGAGAAAAGCTGCAGCGCGACCTCCAAAATTTGCTGTCGGCGATCTTCCGCAGCCATTCGGCTGGGAAGTTTTACTTCCAATTGGTGGTGAATCTTTTTGCTCGGTGTCATTGCTGGCGCGTTTCCGGCTGTGCTTTACGATCCTGCCCAGCCTTTTATCCTTCGTCTTGATGTTAGCGAGCTGCTTGTCGCGCTCACCCTCACTTTTGTAAGTAAGTGCCTACTTACTTACCATACGCCCACCAAAACTGGCAAGCAGGTTTTGTAAGTGACCACTTACTTAATCAAAAGATTACGCGGCATCCGGCCAAAGTCTTCCGCTATGTGCTGGCCTGTG
>CAYLJQ010000779.1:2299-3440 GCA_964383955.1 uncultured Heliomicrobium sp.
CCTGTGCTAGGCTTCGCGCGCTTTTCACTCACCTAAACTCAAATCGGAGCAAAACAGACATGGCAACACAGGCTTCCAACGTGGGATCTGCGGCAACTTTTGATTCGACTCAAGACAACACGGGAATTGGCGGGCATCCGCGCGGACTGACAACGCTCTTTTTCACAGAGATGTGGGAGCGGTTCAGCTACTACGGCATGCGCGCGTTGTTGATTTTGTACATGACAACTGCCGTGACCGGCGGTGGCAAGGGAATGGATACAAAGACAGCGGCAAGTATTTATGGAGCTTATGTTGGCTCTGTTTATTTAATGTCCATTCCAGGCGGGTGGATCGCGGATAGAGTGCTGGGAACGCGGAGATCGGTTTTGATCGGCGGCATTATCATCGCGCTTGGCCATTTTTGTTTAGCGTTTCCGTCGAATTACACATTTTTTGCCGGCTTAGTGTTAATTGTTCTTGGCACGGGGTTGCTGAAACCGAACGTGAGCACGATTGTTGGCGAACTCTACAGCTCACAAGACCAGCGGCGCGACGCAGGCTTTTCGATTTTTTATATGGGCATCAACATCGGAGCCTCTCTAGCGCCACTTGTTTGCAGTTACCTGGGCGAACAGATCAACTGGCATTTGGGCTTTGCCGCGGCAGGCATTGGGATGACCTTCGGTTTGATTCAATATGTGCTGGGCAAGGATCGTCTGGCGCATGTGGGACATCCGCCCGTGCAAAGTTCAGCCGAAACACGGAAGAGAGGACTTCAGGGCATTTTGTTTATGGCCGTAATCAGCGCCGCTGTAGTCCTGCTTTTCTTCGGACCTGAGCCAATCGTAAGAAACCAAGCTTCGATTATGGTCGGCGGCGTCATTCTTTTTATTGGATGGCTTTTCATGTTCTTCCTGAAGCCGGAAGAAAAGAAACCGGTCGGCGCAATCATTATTCTGTTCCTGTTCGCGATCGTTTTCTGGGCCTGTTACGAGCAAGCTGGATCAAGTTTCAGCCTGTTCGCACGGGATCTGACTGACCGACGCGTTTTTGGGCGCGAATTTCCGGCAGGTTGGTATCAATCACTTCCCGCCATTTTCGTCGTAGCACTGACTGCATTGTTTGTCCTGGTGTGGAAGAAGATGGGCGTTAAGCAGCC
>CAYLJQ010000780.1:0-3439 GCA_964383955.1 uncultured Heliomicrobium sp.
AAGCGGAGCCTGCTGAACATGCCATTCGGCTGAACCTTGGAATCGCTCATTTTCAACTTCAACAGATTGAAGCTGCGCGCAAGGAACTTGCGCAAGTTGTCGCTGCACAGTCGAACAACATGCAGGCAAGGCAATTGCTGGGCGTTTGCCTTTTTCAGTTGGGCAAAACCGCCGAGTCAATCAAGGAGCTTGAAGCTGTTTATTCTGCTCAACCGGAAAATGTTGCCGTGGCCTATATGCTGGGCACGGCTTACTTGCAAAACGAACAGGTGGAGCAAGGGCGAGTTCTGATTGAGAAAGTTTTCAAATACCTGCCTTCCGCGGAAGGGCATTTGATTCTGGGTTCCCTGAATGCCGCCACGCGCAACCATACTGCCGCCGTCGAAGAACTGAAGCTGGCGATTAAATTGAATCCGCAGTTGCCGACCGCGCATACGCAACTGGGAGTGATTTATCTGATCACCGGCAATCGTGATTTGGCGATTGAAGAATTTCAGGCGGAAATCGCCAATAATCCCCGCGATTTTACGGCGAATGTCCGGCTCGGCTGGCTTTTGCGCGAAGACGGGCGTTTGGACGAAGCCGAACCGTTGCTAAAACGCGCCTTGGAAATGCGCCCGGATGATGTGGGCGCGTTATTTCATTCCGCGCAATTGCTGCAGGCGCGCGGCCAGACGGCAGAAGCCGTCAAGCTGTTGGAGCGCGCGGTGGAATTAAACAAGGATTTTCGGCAAGCGTATGTGGTGTTGGCGCGGTTATACCTGAAACAAAAACGCACGGCAGACGCTGAAAGGCTTCGCGGCATTATTGACCGCCTGAACGAAGAAGAGCAGAAACGGCAGCCGACTTCTGACAAAGTGCAGGAGCCGCCCAAGGCGATTGACCGTCCAATCAAACCCGAAGTGTATTGATGAAGAAGTTGATTCAATTAACTCTGATACTTGCGGCTGGAATTTCGGCATTGGCTATGGCCTTGCCGACAGGCGCTTTGCTCGCTCAAATGAAATCCGCTGAATTGCCGCAATCGCCCAAACCCGCCAATTCGCAATCACGTTATTTGGGCGCGCAAGCCTGCGCGGCTTGCCATACAGAAATCGTTGAAAAGCAGCTTAAGTCGTCCATGTCGAAAGCGATGGAGAAAGCTGATAACTGCCAGATCCTGCAAAATCATCCGGAATTGAAATTCCAAAAAGGCCAGTTCACGTTTCGCATTCATCGGCAAGGCGACAAGAGTTTTTACACCATCAGCGATGGCAAGTCGGAAATCTCCATTCCCATTCTGTATTGCTTCGGTCAGGGCAAAGCCGGACAGACTTACGTGTACGAATACAACGGCGCGATGTTTGAAAGCCGGGTCAGCTTTTACGCGGATACAAAGGCGCTGGATTTCACGCTTGGCTACGCGCACGAAACCCCGAAATCCCTGGTCGAAGCCAGTGGCAGGCAAATGAGCCTCGACGAAACCAAACGATGTTTTGGGTGTCACACAACCGGCGCTGGCAGCGGTTCGCAAATGAACCTGACACACGCCGTGCCGGGCATCAATTGTGAATCATGCCACGGCCCGGGCGATGCGCACGTCGCGGCATTGAAAGCTGGTGAAAAGGCCCCGGCAAAAATGAAGCGGCTCGGCGAACTGGACGGCGACGACATCACACAGAATATGTGCGGCTCTTGTCATCGCAGCGTCGAAGATGTCATTGCGCTGCCCAGCCGAGGCGGAATCGGCAATGTGCGCTTTCAGCCTTACCGCATCTTTAACAGCCGTTGTTATTCCGCCGACAAACGCATCGGCTGCACCGCGTGTCACGATCCGCATGGCCAACTGGAAGAAAGCGCGGCTTATTACGACGCAAAATGTCTGGCCTGCCATCAATCCAAACCGGGAACGAAGCCGGTTGCCGCCAGCGAAAGCCGTGATGCGCGTGCCTGCAAGGTTGGAACCAGCAACTGCGCCAGTTGTCATATGCCCAGGATTGATGTGCCCGGCGCGCATTTCAAATTTACGGATCACCGCATCCGCGTTGTCCGTGAAGGCGCTCCATTCCCAAATTGAAGTTATGAAGAACGAACGCTCGAAGCCGGAATTACCTATTACCCATTGCCCATTACCCAGTATCAGACAGGGAAGAAAACCATCTCTCTTCGCCTCAGGTGTGCTGATGCCCCTGGCTCTGTTGTGCTTCGTTTTGATTGCGGCAACGCCTGCGATGGCTCAACGCGCCAAATCGTCAAAACCTGCCGTGAAGCTCTCGGCTCCGGCAACGCAATCCCCTGCGGTTGAAAAAATTGTCGCCCAGGCCAATCAGCAGCGCGAAGCCGGTAATTTCGACGAAGCCATCAAGCTTTATCAGCAAGGCGTGGCCGCCAAACCGCGTTGGGATGAAGGTTGGTGGTATCTGGCGACGCTGTTATACGAACAAGACCGGTACGAAGAAGCGACAAAAGCGTTTAAGCGCGTGGCTGCGTTGCGGCCACAGGTTGGCGCGCCGCTGGCGATGCTGGGATTGTGCGAATACAGAATTGGCCGTTACGACGAATCCTTTATTCATCTGCAACAAAGCCGTCAGCGCGGCATCGGCAATAACCCCGACCTCATCCGCATTGCGCAGTATCACGAAGGCACGCTGTTTCTGTTGCGAAGCGATTTTGAAACAGCGCAGCGAATTTTCATGAGCTTAAGCCGAGACGGATTGAACAGCCAGGATTTGATCATCGGCACAGGTCTGGCCGTTTTGCGCATCGCAGCCATTCCCAAACAGATTGATCTGAACTATCGGGACCGCGAACTTGTCCGGCGCGCCGGGCTGGCGCAACATTATTTTGCGCAGTTGAATGTCGCAGATGCGCGAACGGAATATGAACGGCTGGTGGCTGAATTTCCCAAAGCGCCAAATCTGCAATACGCCTACGGCAGATTTCTGGTAGACACGCGCGACGACGAAGCGGGGATTGCGGCCTTTTATCGCGAGATTGAAAACTCGCCCAAGCACGCGCTGGCGCGTTTGCAAATCGCCTTTATCAAATCCCGAAACAAAGACCCCGAAGCGGGAATTCCGCTGGCGCAGGAAGCCGTTCAGGCCAATCCGCGCTTGCCCTTGGGACATTACATCCTGGGCCGCTTGCTGTTTGAAACCGGCCAAAACGCCGAAGCCATTGCCGAACTGGAATCCGCGCAAAAGATGGCTCCCTCAGAGCCGCGAATCTATTACACGCTTGCCCGCGCTTACGCCAAAGCCAATCGCAAAGACGATGCTGAGCGCGCCCGCGAAACGTTTGCCCGCTTGAACAAAATGGTCGAAGACGCCGAAAGACGCGGCGATGCGCGCGGTGAAGCGATCGAAGAAAAAGAAAAGCCCTAAACTTTTCAGTTAATGGCTGTGAAGCTTTGTGAAAGCCTTCGGTTTGATGAGTGTGAAAGACTTTCGTTGTAAAGTTC
>CAYLJQ010000781.1:0-3437 GCA_964383955.1 uncultured Heliomicrobium sp.
GATCTTCCGCCGCGTAACACGTCCGCTTAATTGAATTGTTCCGTTATGTTAGCCACTTTTTTTCGTCGCCAAGTCAAAATTCCGGCAGTGTGTTTATTAGGCACACTCAAGAAGGAATTCAGGTAAAAAGTGCCTATAAATATTAGAAGCACGGCGAGATTCTGACATGGACAAGGGCATTAATGCGAACGGGAAGAGTAACGGCTGCAAGGGAATAGGTCGACGTGAATGTGGCTCAAGAATGAGGCCGCAGATTTTCCCGGCAGAATTTTGTCTTTTTGCCTTTAGCCTTTTGCCTTTTGATTTTCCTGCCCGCATAATCCCGCGCGTTTGGCTTGACCACTTCTCCGGCGGATTCACCGCCAAAGATTAAACGACATACAAAAGTTCAACACTAGGCGCTCTAGCTGCCCCTAATTGTAAGGAGACACTTTTATGAACCAGCGCAGGCTTTTTATCGCCAGTTGCTTATCGCTTGTAGTCACTGCAATGATTTTTGCGTTGCGCGGCAACGTCGAAGACCTGGTGATCGCCGATAACATCTCAGGCTTCGTCGCATCTGAAGCTCGCAGTCAGTATGGCTGGATTTCGACGATGGCTTTTTTCGGCTTTGCCGCTTCGATCTTCCTGGCATCGCCGATGCTGGATGCGTTGGGGATGCGGAACCTGCTTTATCTGGCCTTCGGGCTTCACATCGTAGGCGTTGTCGGATTTGTGACGGCTTCCAGTTATAG
Organism: uncultured Heliomicrobium sp.; assembly: GCA_964383955.1. GTDB lineage: Bacteria > Acidobacteriota > Blastocatellia > RBC074 > RBC074 > RBC074. The sequence continues at coordinate 735 of CAYLJQ010000781.1, forward strand.
TGTGATGACTTATTCGATGCTGCTGGCCGGATTTGGCAATGGGCTGGTCGAAGCCGTCATCAATCCGCTGATTGCCACAATGTATCCGAACGAAAAGACGCATAAGCTGAATGTGCTGCATGCTTGGTGGCCAGGCGGACTGATCATTGGCGGCTTGCTGGGATATTTCATGAGTCAGGCAAATGTGGGGTGGAAGATTCAACTGGGAATCATCCTGATTCCGACGCTTGCCTATGGCGTAATGATTTTCGGGCAGAAATTCCCACAGACCGAACGCATGGCGGCAGGCATTTCGACCAGCGATATGATCAAGACGGTTGCCAATCCTGCGTTCCTGTTGCTGCTATTTTGCATGATGATTACGGCTTCCATTGAACTGGCTCCGGGGCAAATGGTGGCATCTGTTCTGGGTAATCTGGCCAATATGAGCGGCATTTTGATTCTGGTTTATGGCTCCGCGCTGATGTTCGTATTGCGCTATTTTGCCGGACCGATTGCACACAAAATTTCGCCGATTGGGATGATGGTGGCTTCGGTGGCAATCGCGGCAGTCGGGCTGTTTATGCTCTCGAATGTTCAAAGCTCTGTTGGCGCTTATGTCGCGGCAACAGTGTTTTACGTCGGCGTTTGTTTTATGTGGCCGACGATGCTGGGCATTACTTCTGAACGATTTCCGCAGGGCGGTGCCTTCACGATGGGATTGATGGGATTTGCCGGTCAGTTCGCGCTGGGACTGGTAATTTTCAACATGGGCAAAGTCCGTGACAAAGTCGGCGGCGATGCCCCTTCGTTCCAATACGTGGCAATGATGGCGATTGTGCCCTTTATTGTCTTTGCTTTGTGGTGGCTGAAAGACCGCGCGGCTGGTGGTTACAAAGCCGTTCGGTTAAGCCAGAGCGGCGATTAGTCAAGAGCTACAACTTTCGGCAGGGTTTACGAGATTCAGCGGGATTCGGTGCCAATTCTGCCTGTCTTGTGAATTCTGCCGAACTTTATTGGGCAACAGCTTTTAGCTTTGCCGCGCCAAGTTTTCCGAAGGCGATGTCGGAAACCAGGGCCGCAAGAATGATCGCGCCCTGAATGGCTTTTTCCCAGAAGGGATTGATTCCGGCAAAGGTCAGTGCCGTTCCAATGGTTCCCAGCAGCGCGACTCCGATCAGTGTTCCAATCAAGGTTCCTCGCCCGCCGGTAATGGCTGCGCCGCCAACGACAACTGCCGCAATTGCTTTCATTTCCAGGCCGATTCCGGCGTTCGCTGGCACGGACGAAAATCTGACGGCGTTCAGCAATGCTGCCAAACCAACCAAGGCTCCCATCAAAATGAAAACATAGAGTGTCACTTGCGAAGGATTGATTCCCGCCAGGCGCGCGGCTTCGGCATCAGAGCCTATTGCGTAAATCGCTCGCCCGCTTGGCAAATTGATCAGCGCCCAAGCGAACGCAAGCAAAATTGCCAGCGCAGCCATGACGATCAAAGCCTGCCCAAAAGTTTGGCTGAAACCGAACCACTGAAAATTGCCTGGCAGGTTTTGCACCCAGGTGCCTTCGGTTGCCCAGCGCAGCCCGTCTCGCCAAGCGACCAGCGTCGCCAGTGTGACAACGATTGCTGGAATTTTTACGCGAGCCACCAGCACGCCGTTGATTGCTCCAAGCAGGCAACCAGCGGCAATCACCATTAAAACAACAATCGGCATTGGCAAGCTTTTCGCCAGCATTCCTGCAGCGATGCTGCATACGGCGAATTGCGAACCGACAGAGATGTCAATTTGCCCGGCAATGATCACCAGCGTCATGCCGACGGCAACAATCAGCACGGGAGCATTGCTGATCATCAAATCGCGCAGATTTGCTGCGCTGAAAAACGACGGCGCAACAACGCCAACTGCCAGCAGCAAAACCGCAAACGCCGTTGCAGCCGAAAGCTCTCTGGTGTGTCTGGAAAGTTTGAAAGCAGGCATAAGTCCGGTTTCAATCCATGTGGAAGACTTCGTGTAACTGCTTTGATTGCGGGCTGTTGTCGGGATTCGATGGCATTACTTCGCGCATGTGCCGCCACCAACGCTGACAGATTTCCGTTTCGGCAATGGCCGTCCATTGGGCTTCGCTTTCGATTTCGGCGTATCCGAAAAGCTGGCTTGTCGCTTCGTCCAGAAAGATTGAATAGTTGTGAATGCCGTGCGCTTTCAGCGCCGCTTCCAGCTCCGGCCAGATTGGATTGTGCCGCCGTTCATATTCGGCGTGCTGGTCAGGAAAGACCTGCATCACAAAAGCTTTTCTCATGCGAATTTGGGTGCGCGATGCCTCCGGCTCGCGATCTTGGCAAGCGGCGCGGTGAAGCCATGCGGCACTTCGCCAAGACCGCACGCTGGAAGCGATGCGCACCCAGAATTATTTGCCCGCGACCATCGCTTTGCCGCGTTTGATCTGCATTTCGTTAAACAGGTAGCTGGCGCCACCCATTTTCTCAGTCAAAAACAGCACGTAGCGGATGTCCACATTGAGCGTGCGATTGAGCGCGCCGTCGAAGGCATAATCGCCGCCCAAACCTTCGTAATTGCCGTCAAAGACCAAGCCGATCATTTCGCCGCGACCATTCATAATCGGCGAACCGGAATTGCCGCCGGTAATGTCCGTCGTCGTCAGGAAGTTGACCGGAACGTCGTTCAGGCGTGGTTCGAAGTAACTGCCAAAATCGCGTTTCCT
>CAYLJQ010000782.1:0-3431 GCA_964383955.1 uncultured Heliomicrobium sp.
CCCAGCTTTCCGGTGGCGGGCGGCCCAGGCGACCCGGTCGGCATCGTGTTCAACTTTTACGCTCCGGAAGCGCGCGGCCAGAAACAACGTTTCGGCATCGCAGGCCATTCCTTTTACAGCGTAATTGAATTTGGCCAGAAGCCACAGGCGCGTTCCGTGCTGCAATTCGGGCAAAGCGCCGACCCAAAATCGAAACATTATTTCGATCAAGCCGAGCTTTTCTCGAAGATGCAGTTCAAACCAGCCTGGTTCACGCTGGAAGAAATCAAAGCCAATCTGGAAACTTCGTACCGTCCTGGCGAAAAAGCGGCGGCGGCAACAGCTTCGGCGAAATGACCCAATGAAGGTGTGGCGAGCTCGACCACTTGCTACACCTTATTCCCCGCTCAGATATACGTACCGCAACACAAACAGCACAGCCAGCACATACACCAGCGGACTGGCTTCGCGAGCGCGCCCAGTCAAAACTTTCATCAATGGATAAAAGATGAATCCGAGCGCCAAGCCATTGGCGATGGAAAAGGTCAGCGGCATGGCGAGGATGGTCAGGAAGGCCGGGATGGCTTCGGTGATGTCGTCCCAGTCAATCGCTTTGACGGCGCTGATCATCAACGCACCGACGATGATCAACGCCGGAGCCGTCGCAAACGGCGGAATCGCTCCGGCAATTGGCGAAAAGAACGCCGCCAGCAAAAACAAGACGGCCACCACTGATGCGGTCAATCCGGTTCGCCCGCCTTCGCTGACGCCGGTCGCGCTTTCGATATAGGTCACAACCGTCGAAGTTCCAAACAGCGAACCGACAATCGTCGCAATCGCATCGGCAAACAGCGCCCGGTTGACGCGAGGCATTTTGCCGTCGGCGTTCAAATATCCAGCTTGCCTCCCCAATCCCATTAACGAGCCAATCGTGTCGAACAGGTCAACAAACAGAAAAACAAACACAACGTCGAACAAACCGATCTTGAATGCTCCGCGAATATCCAGTTGGCCAAACGTCGAACGCCAATCTGGCATTTGAACAATGCCAGTCGGTAATGGAGTCAGCTTGAACGCAATGGCCGCTGCGGTAACCGACAGAATTCCGATGATGATAGCTGACTTGAATCCACGCGCCATCAGAACGCCCGTGATCAATAACCCTCCAAGCGACAGTAACACTGGTTTGGAAATGACGTGGCCGAGCGTGACGTACGTAGCCGGTGAAGCGACGATGACTCCGGCGTTCTTCAAACCGATGAAAGCAATGAACAGCCCTATGCCAGCAGCGACGGCGGTTTTCATCGTCATCGGAATCGCATCCACGATCATTGCCCGAATGCGCGCCATCGTCAGAATCAGAAAAACGATTCCCGAAATGAACACCGCGCCCAAGGCTACGCGCCAGTCGTATCCCATCACCTTGACGACTGAATAGGTGAAATACGCGTTCAGCCCCATTCCCGGAGCAAGCGCAAACGGATAGTTGGCAATCAGTCCCATTGCCAGCGAACCAATTGCCGCTGCGACGCAGGTGGCAAACAGCGCTCCGGAGAACGGCACGCCCGCTTCGCTGAGGATCGTCGGATTGACGAAGATGATGTAGGCCATCGTCAGAAATGTCGTTACTCCGGCGGCGACTTCTGTGCGAATGGTCGTCTTATTTTCTGTAAGTTTGAAAATTCGTTCGAGAACGTTGGTCATTGATCCCTTATTTGAATTGAGGTACTGCTCAAATAGAAAAATGGCTCACCACAAAAAGCACAAAAGACACAAAACGATCACAAAATACTTTTGTGTTTTTTGTGCTTTATGTGGTTGAAGTTCTTGAGCCTACTTCATTCGTAAAGTTTTCCAGCACCGGAACGTCGTTTCGTTCCAGCAGTCGCAATGCAGCGGCAATGACTTCATGCTGCAAGCCGGGATTGTTCGGTTCGCCCAGCGGAAAGCCCATCGGAAACGGAACGGACAACGCACGCGGAGGTTTAAGCTGCTGCACGACTTCGCGCAGCAGCGCAATTGAAACCGTCGTAATGCCTTCGCGTTCGATTGCCGCCTGAACCAGACAAACTGTCTGGCAGCACATCGGTCAGACAGGCGTCAGAAAGGCGACCTCAACGCCGTCTTCGCGCAGCATTCGCGCAACCTGCGGAGCCGTTTCTTCGATCAATTTGCCTGGGCCGACAATCGAACCCATAAAGCTGAAATGTCTGTGGTTGAACTGGCCGATTACGCCGCGCGCTTCCAGTTCGCGAAACCGGTCAAGCGGAAACGCCAGATTGGTGTCGGCGGCCAATCCCAAATGATCAAATGCGTAACTGCGATGCGATTCGATCAACGTTTGGGGTTCAACCGAAGTAGGTATTTCGCGGAATGTTGAATCGCCTTTTTTGTTCGAATGGTCAAAACCCTGCTGCTCCGGCGTTCGCAGCCCGGCAGTTGTCACCAGCGCCACACGCGATTGATTGAGCGGTTTGTTCAGCTTCTCGCACAAACCCGGCTCAATCGCGTAGCGGGAAAACGGGTAGCCTTTCATAAACAGCCTGACGTGCAGGCTAAGATCGCTGTAAGTTGCCATGTTTTGGAGTGCTGCGTCTTCGGTGCCGCGTTGGTAGTCCTTCGGATATTTGCGGCGCTGATTGTACGCGATGCTTCCGCCAACCCAAACAACTTGAAAAGCCGCTTCCGGTCAACATAAGCTGCATTCGTATCATCAATCGTCTTTTCACTTTAGATTGGGCAGCCTCGGTTGATTCGCCCTATCACCGAACTACCAGAGCTGCGCCGAAGAGCAGCATTCCAAAGAAATATGACCAAAGCAATTCTGGCAGCATTTTTGATTTCAGCCATCGTGTTTGGGCAATTGCCATCAACCCAAACTCAACAACCCGCGACACCGCAGCTTTCCCAAACCGAACGAGTGTTGATTGACGCGTACGACGCTGCGCACGTCAACGAACTGGTTTTCATCACGGGGCTGCAAAGCGCGCCGGAGCAAAATTTTTTCGGATTGCGGTTTCTGGCTTCCGGACCAAACGGCATCGAAGTAAGCCCAAGCAAGTTTGAACTGGGGCCCCACGCTCCAGATGGCAAGTTTGCGCGCGTCAGTTGGCAGCCTGAATTCGATCCGAAAACAACAGTTACGCTGCGCTGGCATCGCACTGGCAAATCAATTGTTGGACAGTTGTCGGCTTCGGGGAACATCCGACTGAGCATAGAGTCCTACCGTCCGTGGAGCGATACGCGCGACGAATTAAGCTGGGCAGTTTATTCCGCGCAAAACGACAGCCGGACAATTCTGGGAGAGCAAATCCACAATCAAAAAACCAAAGCGCCGCTGAATCGTTTTCTGCTGAAAACGGATCGCGCGATGGCAGTCCAAAATGTTCAGGGCGAAAGCGTCAGCGTTCAGCGCCCTTCGCCCAACGCCACTTTGGCTTTTGATATAAGTC
>CAYLJQ010000783.1:0-3430 GCA_964383955.1 uncultured Heliomicrobium sp.
GCTGATCATCCGTATGAATACGGCAACAAGAAACCGACTAAGCTGCTGGACAAAGATTTAAGGTCGCTGGCGATAGATCAGAAACTGGTGGATTTGTGGTTCTGGGGAAACACGCATTATTGCGCGCTGTTCGAACATCGGGACTCGGAATTGGGCGAAATCCCCGTGCTGCCGTTTGTCGGTAGCTGCATCGGTCACGGCGGATACCCGTACGACACCTACAGCCGAGGCAAATTCGAACCCGCGCCAATGATTTTTCTGGAAGACCAAGCGCGCTTTCCCGCCTGGACGGGCATTCGGCAGGACAAAGGCAACAACGGCTATTGCGCGATGCAGCTTAACGCTGACGGCTCGCTCCGGTTGCAATACATTGACTGGATGAGCAACGTGCGGTTTACAGCGGATTTATCGCGTGGACAAGCGAGTGAGCCGTTGAAGATTACGCCCGCTTGATTGGGAATTCAGAGTTCAAGCTTCAGCATTTTCTGGTATCACGCTGAAGCTTGAACTACAAGGTTATCTCTTACCATCCAGAATATCGCGCAGTTCTTTGGCGGCGGTGGCTGGTGATGCGGCTTCGGCGATGGCGGCGCCGATGATGACTCCGGCCAGAGGCAGATTGCGCAAGGATTTCAGGTCGTTGGCGTCAATTCCTCCGGCCAGGTAAACGGGTAAGTCTACTTTTTCGATCAGTTCGGAAATTGCATTGAGCTTCTCTTCGCGGCTTAACCCTTTGACTCGTTTGAAGCCTCGGCGATTGATGCAAAGCGAATCCACTCCCAAGCTCCGCAATTGCCGCGAACGTTCGATAATATCCACAACGCCCAGGCTGTCGGCCATCACCTGGCCATCGTAGCGTTTGGCGGATTTTACAACGCGTTCGACAACCTCGTCCGAAGCGCAGCCCAGAACCGTGACCACGGTCGCTCCGGCGGCAAAGGCGAGTTCGGCAATCGGTTCACCGGCATCAACGACTTTGATATCGGCAACAATTGGACGTCCGCGGTGGCGGCGGCGCAGTTCTCGCACAGCGCGGATGCCTTCGCGAATCAGCAAAGGCGTTCCGGCTTCGATCAAATCCACTTGTGCCGCCACTTTTCCAGCCAGTTCCAGTTGATGCATCAGGTCTGGCGCGTCCAGTGCCAATTGAAGCTTCATAGCTCTCCAATGGTTGAATTTTTGACTTTATTTGGGCCTAAACTCATTTCCACATTTATTGTGGAAATCCTTGTGGAAACTCGCTTCTTTAAGGCGTTAAGTCCATCTAAATTCGCTACTTATAGCAGATTGCACACAATTTCGACATCTCGGTTAAGTTCAATTATTTCAATAGATAACCTTTATGTATGGCTTTTTCGCCCACGAAACGCCAACTTGGTCAAACCACCTCTAAGCATCTTCCACAGCCTTTTTCAAAACCCTCTGTTTTCGCGGTGATTGTCACTGACTTAAAGTAGTTCTTGAAGCCAGAGCCGTCTGGTTTGTTGCAGCCAGGAAACGGTTAGTGAAACACTTGCCCGATTCAATTTCAATGGACGATCAAAAATCTTCTTCACGCATTTGATCCAGGCGCTCTAAAAAGTCCGGTTTGACCATCACCTGGCGTGGCTTTGTTCCATCTTCAGAACCGACGATGCCTTCGCGCTCCATCATGTCAATAATCGAAGCGGCTCGACCATATCCGATACGCAAATGGCGTTGCAGCAGGGAAGTCGAAGCCTTCTGGCTTTTCACGACAATTCGCACAGCATCGTCATACTTTTCGTCTTTGGGGAAATCGCCACCCTCGCCACCGCCGGCTTCTTTGTCGCTCAGGATAATCTTGTCGTCGTATGCCGGTTTACCCTGTGATCGAATGAAATCACAGATGCGTTTGCATTCTTTTTCGTCCACATACGCGCCGTGGACGCGAATCAGCCGCGATGTCCCCGGTCCTAAAAACAGCATATCGCCCTGTCCCAGCAAACCTTCTGCGCCATTGGTGTCAATAATTGTCCGCGAATCCACTTTGGACGAAACGCGGAATGAAATGCGCGACGGGAAGTTCGCCTTGATCAAACCGGTGATGACGTCCACCGAAGGCCGCTGCGTCGCCAGCACCAGATGAATTCCCACTGCGCGCGCCATCTGTGCCAGTCGCGTAATGCTTTCTTCAACTTCGCGGGCCGCGACCATCATCAGGTCCGCCAACTCGTCAATGATGATGACGATAAAGGGAAGCGGTTGCGGGGCTTCTTCGTCATCACTTTTCGGTTTCAGGCTGGAAACTTCCTGATTGTATTGTTCGATGTTGCGAACGCTGAACTGGGCCAGATGCTTGTAGCGGTTTTCCATTTCGGTCACCGCCCACTTCAGCGCGTAACCGGCGCGTTTGGGATCGGTGACAATCGGCGTCAGCAAATGCGGCAAGTCCGCATATAGGCCAAGTTCCAATCGTTTGGGATCCACCAGAATCAACTTCACTTCGTCTGGCGTAGCCTTGTACAGCAGCGAAAGCAATATCGAGTTTAACGCGACAGACTTACCTGCGCCTGTTGCGCCAGCGATCAGCAAATGAGGCATCCTGGCCAAATCCGCAGAATAATTTGCCCCGTCAATCGTTTTGCCCAAAGCCAAAGTCAGCTTTGATTCTGAGTTACGGAATCTTTGTGATTCGATAACTTCACGCAATCGAATGACTTCGCGTTTTTCATTTGGCACTTCAATGCCGACGGTGGATTTCCCAGGAATGCGGTCAATGCGAATGGATTCGGCTTTCAGCCCCAGACAAAGATCATCCACCAAACTGGTGATGCGGCTGTATTTAACGCCCGGATCGGGTTTGAATTCGAAGGTCGTGACAACCGGGCCAGGACTGATTTGTTTGACCTGGCCGGAAACATTGAATTCCTGGCATTTTTCGGCCAATTGCCGCGCGCGTTCCAGCAGATCGGCTTCGACCATTTCAGGGCGCGTAGTTGCCAGCGTCAGCATTTCAGTCGAAGGCAGTTTGTAGTCGGCTAATACGCGAGCAATCTTGGTGGCCAAACTGGCGGATTTTTTTGATGCGGGGCGTTCTTCGGTTTCTTCGGCGCGTTTGACCGAAACCGTCGCCAGCATGTCTTCGACGCTGCGAACTTTGCCGGGCGCGTCCGCGTCGTCCTCGTCAAAGACATTTACCGATTCATCCTCGTCGAATGTGTCAGGTTCGTTTTTGGTGGTTCGCCGTAACCGGCCCGTTTTGCCTTCCGTGTCCGGGGAAAGTCTGGCAGTCGTTTTGCGGGATGGCCGCAAGGCAACTGAAGGATCCTGTTGCCCGTTCCCGGCAATTTGAATATCTGCGTTGACTGAACCATAGCCGCTTTCGCTGGCAACATCCGATGAAGGCAATCCGGCGGTTTTACTCCTGCGCGAATTCTGGCGGACGGGTTTGGGCGAATCTTCCCGCCCA
>CAYLJQ010000784.1:0-3412 GCA_964383955.1 uncultured Heliomicrobium sp.
GGCATCGGATCAAGCGTTACCAAGAATTCAAAAAACGTCTCGCCCCTGTTTGCTTGATAAAGCAATCGTCTTTCCGTGGGAATGCGCTTATTGGCGCAGCGGTATTCAATCTTAAAACAACTTGTTTTCATAACGGTGACTTGCGTCGTCTGCGATTGATGATACAAGCGGCTGTTTGCGTCTTGTATCTGCGATGACGCGAACTTATTAGACTTCGCCTTGCTGTAGTCAGTGAGGCTTGGGTTATCTCTATGTGTCTTCCTACCACCCTGAACACCTCCAAAACACCAAGCTGCCAAAGAGCAGCCCTACATTACTGACTGACAACCACCCAAACACCTACCAAAACACCAACCGCCCTTGCGAATCTTTTGATTTGCAAGGGCGGCCCCGCATGTTGAAAGCCGGAAAGCATTTCTTGAGTCTGCAACTGGCTCAATGATAAGGTGAGCCGCGACAGATCCCCGAACACAAAATCCAAGATCGGAGTTCATCAAATGAAAATAGAAACAGGAGTCATCGCCGCCGCCGGTTCCGGGACACGCATGCTTCCGGTGACGCTCGGCTATCCAAAAGAATTGCTGCCAGTCATCAACAAACCGGCAATTCATCTGATTGTCGAAGAATTCATCGAAGCCGGAATCAAAAAAATCATCATCGTTACGGGGGCCAATCCAGAACCTCTGCACCGGCAGTACAGTTTGGAAAATCTACCACCGCGCGGCAAGTACAAACCGCTCGACGATTTCGTGGATAAGCTGTCGGGCGTCGAAATCCTCTTTGAGCCGCAAGCCGGGCCTTACGGCAACGGAACCCCTTTGCTGGTTGCGCGCAAGCATATTCCAGAAGGCGAAGGCTTTATCTATGCCTACGGCGACGACATCATCAAAGCCAAAACCTCCTTTGCGAAACAACTGGTTAAAACGCACAACGAAACTGGCGCGCTGGTCGCCGGAGTTCAGGAAGTACCTTGGGAAGATGTTGTCCGTTATGGAATGGTGGAATTTAAGGATGCCGCCACACGTGAAATGAAAGACGTGGTCGAAAAACCTTCGCGTGAAGAAGCCAAATCCAATCTGGCAATGTTCGGGCGCTTTCTGCTTTCAACTGATGTGATTCAGATTTTGAGCGAGATTCCGCTTGGCAAAGCAAATGAATTGTGGCTGACCGATTCAGTACGCGAATACATTCGCCGGGGTGGCCGCGTCGTCGCTCAGCCGGTGGTGGATGGCGAATGGCTGACCATCGGCGATCCGGTCAATTACCTGCAAACCTTGATTGAATACGCGCTGGAAGATACAGAGATTCGTGCTGCGCTGGAACCGCGCATTCGCAAACTGCTTGGCTGAAAATGAAAAACGGGATTTTTCAGGGTGAAGACGATCCTGAAAAATCCCGTAAATCCTGTCGAAAGTTTTTTCCGCTACTTGATGACTTCGACGCCAAGATACGGAACCAGCGCTTTTGGCACTTTCACCGAGCCATCCGTTTGCTGGTAATTTTCCAGAATTGCCAGCCAGGTTCTTCCCACCGCCAAACCCGATCCATTCAGTGTGTGAACAAATTCGGTTTTCGATTTGCCTTCGCGTTTGAAGCGAATCTGTGCGCGGCGGGCCTGAAACGCTTCGCAGTTCGAACAGGACGAAATCTCGCGGTACGTGTTCTGGCTGGGCAGCCAAACTTCCAGGTCGTAGGTTTTCGCCGACGAAAAGCCCATATCTCCCGTCGAAAGCGCCATTGTTCGGTAAGGCAATTCCAGCCGTTGCAACACGGTTTCGGCGTTGGCCGTCAACTCTTCCAGTGCCGCATAGGAATCTTCGGGCTTGGTCAGTTTGACCAATTCGACTTTGTCGAACTGGTGTTGACGAATCAAACCGCGCACGTCGCGCCCGTAGCTGCCCGCTTCAGACCGGAAACAAGGCGTATAAGCCGTGTAACTGATCGTCAAATCTTTTTCTTCCAGAATTTCGTCGCGGTGCAGATTGGTCAGCGGAACTTCGGCGGTTGGCACCAGGTAATAATCGCGTTCGAATCTGACTTTGAATAAATCCTGTTCGAATTTCGGCAGTTGTCCGGTTCCGAATAGCGAATCTGTATTGACCATAAACGGCGGCAGCATTTCGCGATAGCCGTGTTCGGTCGTGTGCAGGTCGAGCATAAACGAGATTAAGGCGCGTTCGAGCTTTGCGCCGATGCCACTTAAGACCGAAAAGCGAGCGCCGGTGACTTTGGTGGCGCGTTCGGTGTCCAGAATGCCCAGCGCGGTTCCAATGTCCACGTGATCTTTTGGATCAAAACCTTCGGCGGCGAAATCGCGCGGTGTTCCCCAGCGGCGGACTTCCGCATTGGCGGATTCGTCTTTGCCAACCGGAACCGATTCGTGCGCCAGATTTGGTACGCGGGTAAGAATGTTGCGGAATTCGTTTTCCAGTTCTTCAACGCGGGTTTCGGCGGCTTTGATTTTGTCGCCCAGGCTGCGTGATTCGGCCTTTTTGGCTTCGGCTTCTTCTTTTTTGCCTTCGCGCATCAACCCGCCAACTTCTTTGCTGATGCGGTTGCTGCTGGCGTTCAGTTCATCGCGCTCGCGGATCAAGGTGCGGCGTTCGGTATCCAGTTTCTGAAAATCTTCCAGCAGTGCGGGATCAAAGTTGCGCGCGCTGAGCCGTTGGCGCACTTGATCGAAATTCTCACGGACAAAATGCAAATCGAGCATACATCAATCCTTTGGGTAAAAATGGCCGGTGCAGTACCGGGAGCGGTAGCGACTGGGTGAGTGCTGACCCGGTCGCTACCGCTCCCGGTACCGTACCGAGCAGAAGCCAACAAAGTACGCATCGCGCGGAATGCTGTCAACGACGAATTGAGGCAGCCGCGTTGCTATGCTAGCGTTGCGTCGCTGTCACATCCCACAACTTCAAAGAGGCCCATCATGAAAAATAAAATCGTCTGTTCGGTCGCGTTGTTCTGCATTTCGGCTTTGCTGTCGGTTGCGGCGTTGGTTCAGGCCAAAACTCAGCAAACCGCTCTGGATCGGTATATTGCCAAAAAAGATTCGGTGTACGGCTGGAAGCTGGTCAACACGATTGAAGGGGCAGGTTATCGCGGTTATGTGCTGGAGCTGACTTCGCAAACCTGGCGCAGTGAAAAAGATGTGGACCGTCCCGTCTGGAAGCACTGGCTGACCATCGTCAAGCCGGAAAAAGTTGTCGGCAATAAAGCGATGCTGTTCATTGGCGGAGGCAAAAATGGCGATCCGGCTCCGGCGAAAGTTTCCGAACGTTCCGCGAAAGTCGCTATAGAAACGCAAACCGTCGTCGCTGATTTGGGGATGGTTCCGAACCAGCCGCTGTTTTTTACCGATTCCAAAGACAAAGGCCGCTCGGAAGACGATTTGATCGCTTACACCCGCGTG
>CAYLJQ010000785.1:0-3412 GCA_964383955.1 uncultured Heliomicrobium sp.
GCACCGAGGTAAGCTGCGCGCCGAAAAACATAATCGCGCTGGAAACATAGCTCCAGGTTAATAGCGCAACCATTGCGCCGATCGAACCATAGAGCAGATCATAATGAAAGTAAGGCAACAGCCACGCAAAAGTATATTTCGTTGCTTCCCACAACAAACCCGCAATCACAGCGCCCGGCAAAACTTCAATGACTTTGACCTTGGTGTTCGGCATGAACCGGTAAATCAAACCGAAGAGCAGGATTGTCAGCAACAGGCTGAGCACAGCCAGTGTGGCGGGCAACAGCGAAGAGCCGAAGGTTTCCGCCAGCCATACTTTGGCGTGCGATGATTTTTCAGCCACGGACTGAATCGCAGCCAGTCCCGATGTCAGCAAAAACGAAGCCATCAACAACGCTCCGATGGCGGCCATCATTCCGACGGTCAGCAAGCGGCCGCGTAAAAACTGGCGTGGTTCGGTTTTCCAAATGCGGCAGATTGTGCGTTCAATGATTGTGAAGATCCAGGAACCAGCCCAAAGCAAAACTGTAAAAGATGCAAACAGAATGCTGCTTGAAACATCCTGCATTGCGCCCAAATTGCGCCGCACGAATTCGTATGAGCCTGGAAAAAACGGGCGCACCCACAACAGCGCTTCACTGTAATAAACCGAAAGCAGCAACAAGGCTGGAAAGAGAACCAACATTCCAAAATACGCAATGGCCGCTGCCGAAGTCAGCAGGTCGTTGTTCAGGAATTCAGTCACTGTTGAATACAAGATTCGTCGCTTCGAAGCGCGGCTTTTGATGTTTAGAAGCAATCGCGCGGTGAACGGTGCGCGGTTTTTGAAGCGAAACCACAATTCTGCGGCGACTGATGGCCACTTACCTCTGTTTTCGGCTTCTTGCTTCACTGAAATAAATCTTTCTGCGATTCCTGCACCGCCTGATTCCAGGCAAGCCCCAGATGCTGGTACGCCGCTGATGTCACCACGCGTCCGCGCGGCGTACGGTTCAAAAAGCCGATCTGGATCAAATACGGCTCGTAAATTTCTTCAATCGCTTCTTTCTCTTCATTAATCGAGGCGGAAATCGTGCTGACTCCAACCGGGCCACCATTGAACTTTTCAATGATTGTCGTCAGCAATTTGCGATCCACTTCATCCAGGCCGAAGCGATCCACTTCCATTCGGTTCAGCGCATCGGTTGCGACTTCCGCAGTGATTACGCCTTCGTATTCGACTTCGGCAAAATCGCGCACGCGGCGCAGCAACCGGTTTGCGATGCGCGGAGTTCCGCGCGAACGCAGCGCAATCGCTTTTGCGCCGCTGTCTTCAATCTTCGCGCCTAAAATCGAAGCCGACCGTTCGACGATGATCTGCAAATCTTCTGTCGGATAAAAATCCAGATGAAAGTTAATGCCGAACCGTCCGCGCAACGGAGCAGTAATCAAACCCGGACGAGTCGTCGCGCCAATTAGCGTGAATCGCGGCAGTTCCAGTTTCACCGAACGCGCCGAAGGCCCTTGGCCAATGACCAAATCAAGCTCGTAATCTTCCATCGCGGGATAAAGAATTTCTTCAATGGCTGGATGCAACCGGTGAATTTCGTCAATGAACAACACATCGCCTGCTTCCAGATTCGTCAGCAGAGCGGCCAAGTCTCCAGCCTTTTCAATCACAGGTCCGGCAGTCATCTTGAGCTGCGAACCCATTTCGCGTGTGATGATTGCCGCCAGCGTGGTCTTGCCCAGCCCCGGCGGCCCATTCAGCAGCACGTGATCCAATGCCTCGCCGCGAGCCAGAGCCGCTTTGACGAAAATGTTCAGGTTGTCTTTGACCTTTCGCTGGCCAATGTATTCGCGCAGGTATTGCGGACGCAGCGAGAGTTCTATCTGCTGTTCTTCGTCTGCGGCTTTTCCGCCGACAATTCTTGTGGAAGCTGAATCGCTCATATCGAAATTGCGGCTCACTGTGCTGTTGCTACGGCGTAATCGCTGTAAATCTCTTCAATCGCAGTGTTATAAATTTCGCCGCTTTCTTCGGCGCTGGTGGTGCAGATGTTCAAATCTCGCAGCAAGCCATCCTGCAAGCTGTAAATCCAGCCGTGAATCGAAAGCTGCTGGCCGTTTTTCCACGCGCGTTGAACGATCGTCGTATTGCAGACGTTTTGAACTTGTTCGACGACGTTCAGTTCGCAAAGCTTGTCCCAGCGTTTGGATTCCTCGGCAACGCGGAGCAGCGCAGCTTCGTGTTTGTCATGAACGTCGCGAACGTGGCGCAGCCAGTTGTCAATCAGCCCAAGCTCCAGATTTCTCAGCGCCGCCTGCACGCCTCCGCAGCCATAATGACCGCAAACGATGACGTGTTTGATCTTCAAAACTTCGATTGAGTACTCCATCACCGACAGGCAATTGAAGTCGGTGTGAACCACGACATTGGCCACATTGCGGTGAACGAAAAGTTCGCCGGGCATCAAGCCTATGATGTCATTGGGCGGCAGGCGGCTGTCGGAACAGCCAATCCACAAATACTCTGGTGATTGTTGTTTTGACAGGCGCTCGAAAAAATCCGCTTGTCGCGTTTTCATTTCCTGCGACCACGAACGGTTGTTTTCAAACAAATGCTTTAAGGTTCTCATGGTTTCTCAGATCGCCAAACTACGAAGCGCCGATTTCAGAACGGCCTCAAATCGCGCGTCAGGAGTTTGTTTCAATGTGGCATTGACGGCTTTTTCGGCCTGGGCGCGCGGGTAACCCAGATTGACCAGCGCTGAAATGACGTCTTCGCGCATCGCATCGCCGGTATGGGCCAGAACACTTGTCGTTGAATCTTCCAAACCCGGCGGCAAAATTGCGGCCACTTTGTCTTTCAGTTCAACGAGCATGCGTTCGGCAGTTTTTTTGCCTACGCCGGGAATGCCCGTCAGCTTGGTCAGGTTTCCGGCGCGAATGGCCTGGATCAATTCTTCCGCGCTCAAGCCTGATAAAACGGTGATGGCCAGTTTGGGGCCGATGCCGGAAACGCTGTTCAGCAACAAAAACAATTTTTTTTCCGCTTCAGTGCGAAAGCCGAACAATTGCAAGGCGTCTTCGCGGACGTGGGTGTGAACGCGCAAACTGACGTTCGTGCCGATTTCGCCCAATTCGTAAAACGTTGAAAGCGGCACATTTAGCTCGTAACCGACTCCGCCCACGTCAACGATGATGGAATTGGGCTGCTTCTGAATTAATTTGCCTGAAATGTGCGCGATCACGACGGTTCTCCAATGTCATTTTTTAAGTGCGCGCGGAGTGTACGAAGGGCTACAAGTCTTGTCAAAACGCCAAGTTGACAGCCGTCAGAAGCCTACGCTATCGTGGGCTTCGGATTGAACGAGGCGTTCCAACAGCATGAAAACAGAGAAGATTTCAGAACTGACGACCAACCGCCTGT
>CAYLJQ010000786.1:0-3405 GCA_964383955.1 uncultured Heliomicrobium sp.
GATGAAGGTTAATGGGTAGACAGGCTTTGAAATTGGACGGTTGCCAATTTCGTCACTTTCGATTTTCGTCGGCATAAGGGATCTCCGGAAATCTGATTGACAAACATCGGGGCAAAAGATTTCCCCCGAAACTTTTTGATGCTTGCAGCTTGATTGGGAACAGATGCAGTTCCGATTAATGCTTGTGGTTGAACTCAGATGTGAAGGTAGCAGGGCAACTTATTCTTGCCTCCGACTGGTTTTTCAACCTTGTTTAGATGGGGCAAGAACTGCGCTTTTGGGTGCGCGTTGTGACCGGATCGGTTTTCCAGCCTGAAATTTAGACGTTGCAAAATAGCATGATTTCTGTTCGGAGCAAGGACTTTAACATTTTGCTGTTGATCGAAATGCCGCAGCAATCCTATCTCAGAGGCCTATTCATTCTTTGTTTTTAGCCACAGAGCGCACAGAGAACACGGAGAGGGAGTTTTGAAATTCACAAAAGTAATCATCCTCGTGAACTCCGTGATCTCTGTGGCAGAAAATGAATAAGCCTTAGCGGCGTCGAACCGGTTTCCGTTGTGCCGTAACAGGTCCGGTAGAAACAATCGGCAGTTTCCAATTCTTAACCGGCGTTTTGGTCAGGTCCAGATTGGACGTCAGGTAATACAGCCGCTTCGTCGCGTCTCCGTTGGGCGCTGCGGTGAAGCGTTGATTCAGGTAATACGGCGGGATCGTTTGATAATACAGCGAAGCTTGAACGCGACATTTTGAAGCGTCCACACCCGCCGGTAGTTTGATCTGGTAAGTAATGTTGTCGGTTCCCGCTTTGCCATCCTGGTAATCAGGGTCGTTGACTGCGTTGCCTTCCGGGAAAGTCGCGTGCAGGTAACGGCCATTGAGCGACGGATCTGGCCCGGCTTTCGTCCAGCCGATGGGCGGCAACCGGTTGTCTTTCAACTGCACGTCGCGCCGTGTGAAGTTGGTTGTGAACTTGCCGTCTGCATCCTGATTCAGCTCCTCGTAAATCTGCACCTGATTTTGCGCCGTGATGACCTGGTAATGCGGTTGGTAACTTTGCTTCATCTGACCTTGCGCATTTCTGTAAGGGGCAAAAAATTCCGATGGCAACGGTTTGCCATTGCCGTCAACAATCACCCCAAGTTCGTTCGTTTGTCCCGAAGCCCAAACGACTTTCTGGTTGGCGTCTGTCACCAGCAGTTCAATGAACAACCGGCGGAAGCTGACGCCGCTGGGGAAACGATGCCCGGCCAGGTTTGTGATGGCGACTTTGGCTTCAATTTGCTGCGCGCCAGTCGCTGTGGCGGAAGCCGTGATCTTGGCCGAATTGTTTTGTGCCTGTTGCACGTAATTATCAATCGCGTCCTGCAAATCGGTGCTGGAACCGGTCATGTAATCGTCTTTGCGAACGCCCAGCACATCGTTGAACTGGTCGAACATCTGCAACAGGAACACATTCAGCCCCAGAAATTCATGACGGCGGAATCCTTCTTGCCGGACGCGAACGGTGATCTTGTCGGTCGGAACGCGGTGTTCCGCTTCCGGGTACGTTTCGTCTTCGATGATGGCAATGCGTTGCTGGATTTGCGGAACGTTAATGCTTTTCTTTTCGCTGTGGTAACTACTGGGCATGTGGCATTCCTGACAGGATTTCGCGTTTGGGCCAGGCGCTCCGAATTCGTTCTGGTACTGGCTGTTCAACCATTCCAGATACGTGGCTTGTTCAATTTTCATTTCGCCTGGGCTGCCGTCAACGACCGGCAAATCAATGGTGTGGCAACTGCCGCACATCCGCGAAGATTTGACGTAGGAATTGAACACCGGCTTGATGCCCGTGCCGGTTTCCATCGTGTAGGGTGAAATTTCGTCGTCTTTGAACGGGCCGTAAAGCTCGTCAGGTTTCGTCACCTGAAAATGCCCTGTGATGGAATTTTTCAGAAAGTATTCCAGCGAATAATTTTGATCCGGCGCATTGCGATGGCAAACCTGGCAACTGATGCCGTCGCGCGCCAGCGCACCGTATTTGAAATTTGGATTGCTGCGATCCGCAATCTGCAAAAAGTTTAACTGGAAATCGCCTTTGCCACCGTGGTCTGTGTCCAACTGCCGTTTGCCCATGGCTCCGTGACACGTCAGGCAGGCGTTCCTGACCATCGTCGTCAGTTCTTCGCGCCGAGGCGACGGCAAGGTGTTGAAGTAGGCAAACTCGCTTTCAAGCTGCGCAAAAAAGACCGGATCGCGTCCTGCCAATCCCATCGGCGACCAGCGCCATTCGCCATACGGCGAAACATTCATCCCGGAAACCGTGGCAGGCGGAACCGGCGGATTTGGCGAAGGCAAAAACATCGTCGGTCCAAATGGCCCGTTTAATCCTCCGTGACAAGACATGCACTGGCTGGAACTGATGAATTCTCCCGCGCCCGCGGCTGGTTGAGGCATGTTGTCATACGTTTCCGGCAGCATTTTTTGAACGCTGGCAAAGGGCACGCCGGGAATGGATTTGAAGGTTTGCAGAAAATTCGGATTTGCTTGCCGTCCGGCTTTTAATGCCATCATCGGCATAACATTGCCGTGAACGGAATCCTCAGAAGCTGTTGTGCGCCATGAACCGTCATCCGGAAAGGAAATTGGCGTTCCGGGAAAGCCGTTGATGTTGTTCAGCGCGGAAAACGTCAACTCCTTTTCCGCCGTTGCATGACAACGCAAACAGTACAACCCGAATCCCGCCCACGGATATTGAAACGGCGGTTTGTTGTCGTCGAACTTCATCTCGTCAAAAAATTCGCCCCAAAACCAACCGTCCTTCGATCCTTTTGAATCGCGGATCATGATTGTCCAGTCGGTGACTTTGGGCAGTTGCGCATCGCTCATTCCGGCGTACCGCGCTGCGGGCGGTTTGTACTGCTCCTTGATGATCATCCCGCCGTCGGGAATGTCACCTTGACGGCCTCCGACCAGCCATTCCATCACCTTGGGTGAATAAAAAATCCTGACCGCCGGATGCGTGCCGTAATAAACGCCTTTGCTAAACGGGCCTGTGTCGCGCACGCCTTTGTCCACGCACCAGTTCAGGGTTTTGTATTCGCCTTTTTGCAAAAAGCCCAGAATCAATTTTTCGTACTCGACGAATTGGTTTGGCGGAAAAGACGTTGGCAGCGGCAAAGAATGTTCTTTCGCGCCGGGACACGCTTGTTGGACGGTCGGCAACGGCACTTCATCAAGGCCTTTGGTTATATTGGCGGAAGCTTCTTTTCCGTCGGCGGTTCGCGGAAGGATCGAATAGGCAACGGCCATCAGAAAAAATGCCAGGACAGAAATCTTCAACAGGTTACGCATCAAGCTCTCCAATTTGTCACTGTTTGTTATCTGGGTTGTTTTTGAGATTGCCTCCCGGTTGAGGAAGCA